>JAISDM010000152.1 GCA_031264885.1 Peptococcaceae bacterium
GAGGACGGGGGAGACGTGGGTTCCGGATCCCCCGGGTCGGGCCCGCCGGGCCCCTCGGGATCGGTGGGTGTACCGGGTTCTTCGGGATCCCCGGGCTCGCCGGGTTCCCCAGGATCACCCGGCTCACCGGGTTCTTCCGGATCGGCAGGTTCGCCGGGATCGCCGGGTTCGGCCGGCTCCGTGGGTTCAACCGGTTCCCCAGGCTCACCCGGTTCCCCGGGCTCTCCGGGATCGGTGGGTTCGCCAGGTTCCTCGGGATCGGTGGGTTCCTCCGGATCTGCCGGTTCCTCCGGATCGGCTGGTTCTGTGGGCTGAACCGGCGACTCCGTAGGCTGAACCGGCGGCTGTGTGGGTTGTGCAGGTGACTGTGTGGGTTCCGCCGGTCTCGTCGGTTCAGTGCCGCCGGGCACATAGGGCGTCACGTCGGTCATGTCGTAGAGCCGGTTTTGGTTCTTGAGGAACCGGTCATAAGCCACCAAAGCGTAGGCCGCCTGCTCCGTGGACATTTGGTTGTTGCCGCTGGAGCCGTCCAGCAGGTGTTTGAAGCCGCCGTTCGTTTGCCGGTAGGCCAGCAGTCCGTCGATGAGGCTGTTCCCGTTTTTCACAAAGCGAGCGTCCTTATGAGGATCAATCCCCAGAGCCGTGAGCGCGACGACGGCCTGGGCCGTACTTTCGCTGGAACCGCCTACGGAACCGTTGGCGGCCTGTAAGCCGGAGAGATAGATCAACGCCTCGTCCACTGCGGATTTGACCTGGCTGTCGCGGTTGTAATAAGGCGCCAGCACCTGAATTCCCATACCTGTCATGTCCACTTTATTATGCGCATTTGCGCCATAGCTATGCCGTGAACGCGATCCGCTCCGGCGTGGATATCAAATCCATTCAAGAAAGTATGGGCCATTTCTCCAGCGCCTTCACAATGGATATGTATATGACCATGACCAGCGACATGGAGACGGACGCCGCCGCAAAAATGGAAGCGTTTTATCAGGGCGTCAAAAACCGTAAAGGGTAAATTAAAGGGTACGGCGTCAAAATTCAACTTCCCAAACATACAAAAAACCCCGGAGCTACGCGGCTTCCGGGGTTTAATCTCAGGTGGTGCGGAAGACGGGACTTGAACCCGTACGTCTTGCGACACACGCCCCTCAAACGTGCCTGTCTGCCGATTCCAGCACTTCCGCAATACTTTAGGATTCGACGAATCCTTGACGCAGGTTCCATCATAGCATAATATGGGTTCCGTTGTCAACAAGTCAGCATGTATCCGCCGTCGTGGACCTGGACGGTTCCCGTAACCTGGGCGGCGGCGGGAGACGCCAGGTAAACGGCCAGAGCGCCGATCTCGATGGGTTCGCCGAAGCGCTTGACGGACATAACCGATGTGAACCGGTCGATCGTCTCCTGGGGCATCCCTTTGGAGAAATTGCTGAAGGTGAATCCCGGCGCGATGGCGTTCACGCGGATGCCGTGTTCGCCTAATTCCACCGCCATGCAGCGGGTAAAATGATTGACGGCCGCTTTCGATGTGCTGTATGGGGCGAACGCGACGCCTCTGTTGACGATAAATCCCGCGTTGGAGGAGATATTGACGATGGCGCCGCCTTTCCCGGCGTCGCGCATGCGCTTCCCTACCTCATAAGTCATGTGAGCGACGCCGTTGAGGTCGGTGGCGAACACGCGGTACCACTCGCCGAGGTCCTCATCCATGTCCAGGAACGCGCCGCCGCAGGCTACGCCCGCGTTATTCACCAATACGTCGATCTGGCCGAAAGAGCCGCACATCTTGGAAACGGCCTCGCGTATGCTGGCGGGACTCGTCACATCGCAGGAAAAACTCTCATACTTTCCTCCGTATCGCGCGAGTTCCTTGACGGCCTCCTCCGCCGCCGCGATGTCCCGGCAGAATATGGCGACGTTCGCCCCGCTTTGCGCGAAAGCCGTCGAAATCCCAAAACCAATGCCTTTGTTGCCCCCGGTGACGATGACGTTCTTCCCCTTGAAATCAAACGCCTCATTCATGTTTTTGATGGGTTCAAGCATCCGTATCCCTCCTTATGTAATAGATCGATTGTGTATTAACAGGTCAGCATATACCCGCCGTCATGGACCTGGACGGTTCCCGTAACCTGGGCGGCGGCGGGAGACGCCAGATAAACGGCCAGGGCGCCGATCTCGATGGCTTCGCCGAAGCGTTTGACCGACATGGCCGAGATGATGCCATCGCGCATCTCCTGGGGCATATTTTTGGACAGGTTGCTATGGGTGAATCCCGGCGCGATGGCGTTCACGCGGATGCCGTGCTTGCCTAATTCCACCGCCATGCAGTGCGTAAAATGATTCACGGCCGCTTTCGAGGTGCTGTACGGACACATGGCCATGCCCCTGTTCACCATAAATCCCGCGTTGGAGGAGATATTGACGATGGCGCCGCCTTTCTTGGCGTCGCGCATACGCTTCCCTACTTCATAGGTCATGTGAACCAGCCCGTTGAGATCGGTATTGACCACTCGGTACCACTCGCTGAGATTCTCATCCATATCCAGGAGTTCGATACCGCAGGATACGCCCGAATTATTCACCAAGATGTCGATTTGACCGAAAGAACCGTATACTTCGGCGACAGCGCCGCGGATGTTGGCGGGGTTCGTCACGTCGCAGGAAAAGCTCTCATACTTCCCCCCATATTGCGCGAGTTCCTGAACGGCGTCCTTCGCCGCCGCGATATCGCGGCACAGTATGGCGACGTTCGCCCCGCTCTGCGCGAAAGCCGTCGCGATTCCAAAGCCGAGTCCCTTGTTACCCCCGGTTACGATGGCGTTCTTCCCTTTGAGGCCGAAAGCCTCACTCATGTTTTTGATGGGTTCAAGCATCCGTATCACTCCTTTTTCTCATACTGACATTATTCTATAGTCTCCAAGCCCGCTTTTCAAGATGTGTTCGTAATTTTTTATAAATTTTCAATATTTTCAATATTTGATTATTTTTTTACTGCGATTCGTAGTTTGGAATCGCTTAGCGAAACGCGCCTGAGCAAATTGCGAGTGGATCCGGATTTCGGGCGGCAGGATGCCGCCCCTACAGTACCGTGAACGACGCGTTTGTAGGGGCGGCATCCTGCCGCCCGTCCTTATATCTCGATGGCGGCCCAGCGGCCGCTGTTAAAACGCCTGTACAGCAGGAGCATCCGGATGCCCTGGTCGAGTATGAGCGCGACCCAGGCCCCTTCGATCCCCAAATGGAAACCATACACCATGATGACGCTGAAAAGGGGCCGGCACACAGATACCGTCATAAGCATGGTCATGGCCACATAGCGCGTATCCCCCGCTCCGCGCAGAGAGCCGGCCATCACCACATGGGAGGTCTGCAGGGGCTGGATGATGGTCATGATCACCAGAAGATTCGCCACCGTTTGGATCAGCTGCGGATCCCTGGTGTAAAAACCGGCGAAAATATAACGCGTAGACAGAACGATGCCGATCATGAGCATAGAAATACAAAAGGCCATGCGCTGGCCGACTTTGCCGTAGATAGTGGAGATATCCGGGCGTTTTTTTCCTAAGTTTTGGCCAACCAGGGAGCTGGAAGCTACGGAAAAACCGTCGGCGATGGTGAAGGTCAAGGCCAGCATCTGCGAGGCGATTTGATGGGCCGAAAAAGCGAACGTGCCCAAATCCGCCACCACCCGGGCATACAGCAGGAAGCCGACGCGCATACAAATTTGTTCAAACACCGCGTTCCCGCCGATTTTGGAAATGAGCTGAACAGTCGGCCAGTCCGGAGCGATTTTTTTGATTTGAGTGAAACTGAGATAGGATTCTTTCGGCGTCAGAGAAGCGATGGCGACAACTAAGCCGACGGCGCTGCCGATGACGGTGGCGATGGCGGCCCCGCGCACCTCCAGGCGGGGAAAGCCAAAGCGGCCTCCGATCAGCAGATAATTAAAAATAACATTGACCACATTGGATACAAGGCTGGTTTTAAGGGAAATCCTGGTGTTCCCGATGCCGCGCTGAGCGGCGTTTATGGACATGGTCAGCGCCTGAACGGGAAGCCATGTGCATATAATTTTGAAATAATCGGAGGCGTAAACAATCGTATCTTCCTTGGCGCCGATGAGTTGCATGGCGGGCGTGGCCAGCAGGGTAGCCGCGGCGGCCATAAGTACGGACAGGATCCCGGTCAGCATCAGGGATTGGGCCAGACAGACGTTGGCGCCCTTCCGGTCTTCCGCGCCCTTTCTCCGGGAAACGATGGCGGTGACCCCCGCGTTCAGGGCAAAAAAGAGAGACATAAACAGCATGCGGGGCTGCATGGTGAGTCCCACCGCGGCAATGGCGAAATTCCCCAGAACTCCCACCATCATGGTGTCCGCCATGCCGATCAAAGTCACGAATACCATTTCCGCGACAGCAGGGGCGGCGATCACCAGTGAGCTGCCATAAGCCTCTTTGGTGAGTGGGATGTCGCCGAGCCGCTTTTCCGGTTTGATCAGATATTGGGTGGAAAAAATCCGTCTCATAAGTTGTTTGATCAAAAAAAGCCCCTCTTTTCGCGTTATTCTATTTTCTTGGGTTCCTTATTATCATAGCACGCCGCGGGAATTTTTGAAATAGGCGACTCAAAATACATATTTTGGATGAAGGACAAATATACTATGGCGGGTCCCGAATTCTAAATTCCTGAAGGGATGGGGTGAGAAATCATGCGGAGGTTCGATAAATTCAGATCCAAGTCCGGGACGAGACCCGTTCCTTGGACCGGCTGGAAAAAAAGAATTCTCTTGCAGACTTTTGGCGCGTGTATCGTGTTTGCCGGCTTATGGGGGCTGTTTCATATCCAAAACCCGTCTCCCTGGCTGCAAGCCGCGCGGCAGGCGGTCAGGGGATGCTTCACGGATCATTATGACGCCCAAAGCGTCGTCCGGTTGATTCGCGATGTGGGATTGTGGGGGGACTCTTTGGAACGCGAGACGCTGAGCCAATTCTCCGTTCCGGCTTCCGGTCAGATTATGGAATCCGAAACCGGCGTGAACCCTCCCGAGGCCGTGATTATTTTGACAGAAGAAGACGCGCCGGTCCGGGCGGTGGCGGAGGGTAAAATATCCGCGGCGGGAGAGGATCCGGTCCTGGGTTTGTGGTTCGAACTTCAGACGGCGGACGGAATGACGGCAAAATACGGATATTGCAAAGAGGTGTTTGTCCGGCAGGGAGATTCGGTTGAAAAAGGCCAGGTGGTGGCCCGCGCGGGACAGACAGGCGGCGCGGAATCGCCGCGGCTGTATTTCCTGCTGACCAGGGGGGATCAATTTGTGGATGTGAACATGGTCATTGAATCTAAAAATTAAAAGACTTGTATTTTGTGGTTTTGGAAGATATCATTAATGTGATATTTTTTTTAAGCGAAAATGAAAGGACGAACCGGATTGAGAAAAGAGGTCGGAGATGAGCTTCAACGGATACTGCCCCAGGTCGTCAAGCCCCAGCGGTACCTGGGAGGTGAATTGAACTCGGCGGAGAAAGATTGGGAATCGGTTCAAGTCCGGTATTTGTTTGCTTTCCCGGATGTATACGAGGTGGGAATGTCTCATCTGGGACTGCAGATACTGTACGGACTCGTAAACCGGCGCCCGGATATGCTGATGGAGCGCGTGTTCGCCCCGTGGACGGATATGGAGCGTTTCATGCGGGAGGCCCGCCTCCCTTTGTTTGGGCTGGAATCAGGCAGACCCATGAAGGAATATGACTGTATCGGATTCACTTTGCAGTATGAGTTATCTTTTACCAATGTGCTGAACATGCTGAGTCTGGGGGATATTCCGCTCTGGGCCGATGAGCGGGATAACACCTGCCCGCTGGTGATCGCGGGCGGGCCATGCGCTTCCAACCCGGAGCCCGCCGCGCCGTTTATCGACGCTTTCGTTCTGGGGGACGGCGAAGAGGTTCAGTTAGAGCTGCTGGAAACGGTGGCGGCCCATCGCCGGGTCCGAAACGGCGCTCAGGACCGGGACGCGCTGCTGAGGGAACTGGCTGGAATCCCGGGGGTATATGTCCCTTCTTTTTATCAGCCGGAATATGAGAACGGTGTGCTGACGCGGGTTTCGAGGATCATCCCGGAGGCGCCGGCAAGGGTGACCCGCAGAATCATTCCGGATCTGGAAACGGCTTTTTTCCCTGTGAAGCCTCTGATCCCTTATATTGAGGTTGTTCATGACCGGATGGTTCTGGAACTGTTCCGGGGGTGCGTCCGGGGATGCAGGTTTTGTCAGGCGGGCATGATTTACCGGCCGGTGCGGGAGCGGTCGCTGGAAACACTGCTGGGACAGGCCCGCGATTTGGCTTTGAATACCGGGCATCATGAAATTTCTCTGACGTCGTTGAGTTCCAGCGATTATTCCTGTATCCCGGAATTGGTAAAAACTCTGGTCGGGGACTTCGAAGAGAGGCACATCGGCGTATCCCTGTCTTCTTTGAGAGCGGACGCTTTCTCGGTTCACTTGGCCAGAGAGATTCAAAAAATCCGCAAAACCGGGCTGACTTTCGCTCCGGAGGCGGGGACGCAGAGACTGAGGGATATCATCAATAAAGGTGTGACCGAAGCGGATATTACCCAGGCGGTGGACGCGGCCGTCCAGTCCGGATGGCGGCAGATCAAGCTCTATTTCATGATGGGCCTGCCCGGGGAAACCATGGCGGACATCGAAGGCATCGTTCAACTGTGTGAAAAAATTTTGTCTGAGCATCCCAAACGCGGCGTTAGAATCACCGTCAGCGTCTCCAACTTCGTTCCGAAGGCGCACACGCCCTTTCAATGGTGCGGACAGGACGCCCAGGCCAATCTCATGGAAAAACAGCAGTTTTTGCGGCAAAAATTCCGCGGCCGCAAGATCGTTTATCATTACCATGACGCGGCCACCAGTCTGCTGGAAGCGGTTTTTGCCAGGGGAGACCGGCGATTGGCGAAGGTCCTGCACGAGGCTTGGCGAAGGGGAAGCCGTTTCGACGGATGGACGGAATTGTTTAACTGGGAAGCCTGGCAGGGCGCGTTTGAAGCGTTTGGACTGGACCCGGAGGTTCTGGCGGGCGCCCGGTTTGAGGAAGACCAATGTTTGCCCTGGGATCATTTGGATTACGGGGTGGACAAGGTTTTTTTGCGGGAGGAATACCGGCGGGCCGCGGACGGGCGGACGACCCCGGACTGCAGGCGCGGTGAATGCGCGGGCTGCGGACTTTGCGGGCGCCTGGACACTTCTCATGTGCTGTGGGGGGCGGCGGGATCATGATACTGCGGATGAAATACAGAAAAACAGAAGCGGGCCGGTATCTTTCCCATTTGGATATGGCCAGAACCATAGAGCGGACCTTTCGCCGGGCGGAACTGCCGCTGGTTTTTTCCGCGGGTTTTAATCCCCATCCTAAAATCTCCTTCGCTTCCGCTTTGGCGGTGGGAGTGACCAGCGACGGGGAATATTTGGACGCGGAGCTGTCGGAGCTGTGCCGGGCGGAGGGCGTCCCGGCACTGGCGGATAAAATCTCCAGGGCGGCGCCGAAAGTCATAGAATTGCTGGCGCTGATGGAGATTCGCAAACCTGAGCGCAGTTTATCCGCGGTGATCAACCGCGCCCGATATTTGATTACGCTGCCCTCGGCGGATCCGGCCGGATTGGCCCGGTCGAAAGCGGCGGCGGCCAAACTGCTTGAGTTTGAAACCCTGAGTCTGAAACAGCCCCAGGGGAAAAATCTCCGGCCGTGGCTCTATGAGCTTTCAATATCTGTGAAAGACCGGCAGGTGGTTTTGGACATGCTGACGGAAACAGGACAGGCGGGAAATTTGAAGCCGCAGGATGTTTTGACCTTGTTAAACGACGAGTGCCGGGCGAATTTGGACAAACCCTGGCTGATTCACCGGGAAGGGCTGTATACGCAAACAGGCGGCGGACTGCGTACCCCAATGGATTTATAGGAATGATCAGAAACATAAATGATAAGGATGTGAAAAAAGTGCGCCGGGAAATTTTGATGCAGGTTTTGAATGAGGAAACAAAAGTGGCTGTACTGGAAGACGGGCAATTGGTGGAGATCTACGCGGAGCGGGACATCCATCAGCGAGTGGTGGGCAATATTTATAAAGGTGTCGTAAGAAATGTGCTGCCGGGGATGCAGGCGGCTTTCGTGGATATCGGGCTTGAAAAAAACGCGTTTTTGTATGTGATGGACGTGGCGCCTCAGTCCAAAACCGAATGGGACGCCAAGGACCGCCCGAATAAGCTGGTCATGCCTAATATCCGGGATTTGGTAAAAGAGGGACAGGAAATCGTGGTGCAAATCGTGAAGGAACCTGTGGGAACCAAGGGGGCCCGCATCACGGCGCAGCTCACCATTCCCGGCCGGTGGCTGGTGCTTATGCCCACGGTGGATTATGTGGCCATTTCCAGGCGAATACTCAATGAACCCGAACGAATCCGCTTAAAGGACATCGCCCAATCGCTCAAACCGGAAGGGATGGGGCTGATCGTCCGCACGGTGGCGGAGGGCGCGCAGACGGAGGAATTGGAACGGGATGTGGCGCAATTGCTGAAAATCTGGGAGGGCATTGTCGGCAAGCAAAACAAAAGTGCCGCTCCGGCTCTGATCCATGAGGATCTGGAGCTGTATCAGCGGATCTTGAGGGATATTTTCAGCGATGAAGTCATCCGTTTGTTTGTAAATTCCAGGGCGGTTCACGACAAGGTCATGGAATTCGTGGATATGATGGAACCGAGGCTGAAGGGCAAGGTCTATGTGAACAATATCGCGGAATTGTTTGACAGATATTCGGTCAACGAGGAATTGGCCCAGGCTCTGAACCGCAAGGTTTGGCTGAAAAACGGCGGATACCTGATCTTCGATCACACAGAGGCGCTGACGGCCATTGACGTCAATACGGGGAAATACGTCGGCAGCACCAATTTGGCGGATACCGTGCTGAAGACCAATCTGGAGGCGGCCCGGGAGATTGCCCGCCAGTTGAAGCTGCGCAATGTGGGCGGAATCATCATCATCGATTTTATCGATATGCAGGATAACGATCACAAAAACCAGGTGCTGGAATATTTGCAGGAAGAATTCAAGAAAGACAAGGTGCGCACCCATATCCTGGGCATCACCTCACTGGGGCTGGTGGAAGTGACCCGGAAAAAAGTGCGCCAGTCGCTGTCCAGCACCCTGGAAGAGATCTGCCCCCATTGCAACGGCAAAGGCCGGATTATGTCGGACACCCACCTGCTAAAAACCGCCGCCGACGGAGTGGCGACGCCATAGGGGCGGCGCCGTAGGGGTGGCATCCTGCCGCCCGGAACCGTCCGGAAACGCGCCCATCTTTTCCCATTCCCAACCTGGAGGGGAATTTTTTCGAACTACAAAACGCGGGGACGCCGAATGGGGCGTCCCCGCGTTTCGTATTCATGAGTCAACGCCGCTTCAGGCGTTTTCCTGTGATCAAAAGAATCAACGCTGTTATACCAATGACCGGGTAATACGACCGGGGTTCCGCGCCGCCTGTTTTGGGCACGCCCAGAGGCGTCTTCCCGGATTCCGGCGTCTCACCCGTATCCAGGGTGTTTTCGAATGCCTGTACCCCGCCTTCGGGTATGAGTTCATCATCCACACGAACGAAAGCCGTTTGCTGAACCGGCGCGACCGGCTGTGCCGGCGCGGTTGGCTGCGGTGAAACAGCCGGCGCCGGGGAAACCGGACCGGGAACATATGCCGCGGGATCGTCCGAGAGACTGGTTCCTGTGGCGACGCCGCTCTGCTTGTCCGAATCGTCCTCAGCCCCGGATAGATCCGGGTCGAGGGGGTACGGATCCTCTTGATCGCCTATGCCGTCCCC
>JAISDM010000168.1 GCA_031264885.1 Peptococcaceae bacterium
TCGCCGGACAAGGCGGAGGAAGGAGGCATACCCGGGGTGGTATGGCGACTGACGACAACGCAGTCCGACGGCGAAAGGGCAAGTGAAAAATCGCAGGTTATTGTTTAACGAGTCCTAAATCCCTGATCCGACACTAAGGAGAATATCCAATGGATACCAAAGAAAAAGATTTCGTAAAGATAAGCTGTGAAGCATTCGTTCAGGTACTCGCCTCGAAGGCGCCCGTGCCGGGCGGCGGCGGAGCCGCCGCCCTGGTGGGGGCTGTGGGGACCGCCCTGGGCGGCATGGTGGGCAGTCTGACTCTGGGCAAACAGAAATACGCCGATGTGCAGGACGACATCGCCGCCCTCAACGGGAAGGCCGGCCGGCTCCAGGAGGAACTGCTGGCGCTGGTGAAACGGGACGCGGAGGTGTTCGAGCCTCTGTCCAAGGCTTACGGCCTGCCCAAGGGGACGGAGGAAGAGCGGGCCGAAAAAGCGCGGGTGATGGAAGCGACGCTCCGGGACGCCTGTTCGGTTCCCGCGGAAATTATGGAAAAATGCTGCGCCGCTATTGAACTGCACCGTGAGTTCGCGGAAAAAGGCGCCGCCATCGCCATCAGCGACGTGGGCTGCGGCGTCGTCTGCTGCAAGGCGGCCCTCCAGGCCGCCGGCCTGAACGTTTTCATCAATACCAAATCCATGACAGACCGCGCCTACGCGGAAACCGTCAATGAGAAAGCAAACAGACTGCTGAGCGCCTACACGGTTCTCGCTGATGAAATTTACGCGCGGGTCGCCGCGCGCTTCGAATGAGGTGAACAGATATGGCGGAACTTTTGAAAGGCGCACCGGTCGCGGCCGCTCTCAACGAGGATCTGACCCGGCGGATCGCCGGACTGAAGGAACGGGGCGTCACTCCGGCCCTGGCCATTGTGCGGGTGGGGGAACGCCCGGACGACATAGCGTATGAAAACGGCGCCATGAATCGCTGTGAAAAGGTTGGGGCGGAAGCCCGGCGGATTACCTTGCCCGCCGGCGTGTCCCAGGACGAACTGCTGGAAACGGTCCGGCGGCTGAACGGCGACGCCGGCGTACACGGCGTCCTGTTGCTGAGGCCGCTGCCCAAAGAGCTTGACGAAGCGCGGATATGCGGATCGCTGGCGCCGGAGAAGGATGTGGACGGCATCACCAGCGGTTCCATGGCGGGGGTTTATACCGGGGTTCACAAAGGATATCCGCCCTGCACGCCTCACGCCTGCATGGAACTCCTGGACTATTACGGCGTCGGCCTCACAGGCAAGCGCGTGGTGGTGGTCGGGCGGAGCCTGGTGGTGGGCAAACCCGCGGCCATGATGCTGATCCGGAAAAACGCCACCGTCACCGTCTGCCACACACGGACGGAAAATCTGCCGGCGGTCTGCCGGGGCGCGGAGATCCTCATCGTCGCCATCGGCCGGGCGAACGCGATCCATCAGGACTATCTGTCGCCCGGGCAAATCGTGCTGGATGTGGGCATCAATGTGGACGAAAACGGAAAGCTCTGCGGCGATGTGGACGCCGCGCAGGCGGACTCCATCGTGAAGGCTTTCACGCCGGTTCCGGGCGGAATCGGCTCCGTAACCACGTCGGTTCTTGTAAAGCATGTGACGGCAGCCGCGGAAAAAGCAGCCGGGAGAGGGTGAGAATATGGGTTCCTTGAATCCAACTGAGATTATCCAGAGTTACGCGGAGGCGGGTCAAAAGAAAGCGGACCGTTCCGCCGGCAAGATGTTCCTGCTGGCGGTTTTGGCCGGACTGTTCATCGCCTTCGGGGCGGCTGTGACCAACACTGCCGCCCACAGCATCGGGAATGTATCCTCCGCCCGGCTGATTTCCGGCCTGTTGTTTCCCTTCGGACTCGGCATGGTGATGCTGCTGGGGGCCGAGCTGTTCACAGGCAATTGCATGATCCCCGTCTCGGTGCTGGAGGGCAAAACCACGGCCGGGAAGATGTTCCGCAACTGGGGCGTGGTCTACCTGGGCAATTTGGCCGGGGCTTTGCTGCTGGCGGCGGGCTGCGCTTATTTCGGGCAAATGAATTATTCCGGCGGCGGTTTGGCGGTGTATACCATCAGAGTCGCGGCCGGGAAAAGCGCGCTGACCTTTCTTTCCGGCGTTGTGCTGGGTTTCTTCTGCAATGTGCTTGTGTGCGGCGGCGTGCTTTGCAGCCTTTCGGCCAAAGACACCGCCGGCCGGATTCTGGGCGCCTATATCCCGGTGGCCTTCTTCGTGATCTGCGGATTCGAGCATTGCATCGCGAATATGTACTACATCCCCGCCGGGCTGTTTGCCATGACCGTGCCGTCATACGCCCGGCTCGCGGCGGAGGCGGGCGTGGACACCGCCGCGCTTACCTGGGGCGGCTTCTTCCTGGGCAATCTCATACCGGTGACCCTGGGCAACATCTTGGGCGGCGCCGGTCTCGGCCTGGCCATGTGGGCCGCCCACCTGCGGCGCGGCCGCGCGTAACGGCGGCGCCGCCAAGGCATTCCCCGCACCGCAGGCCCGGGCGGCATTCTGCCGCCCGGGCCCGTCCGAAAACATCAAAAATGGCGCCGTTAACACCATATGGAAACGCACCCTAAATATTGCCGGGCTTGTCTATCCCCCGTCATTCCGGCTTTATGCCGGAATCCAAAAATGATAAACCAAGGAACCTGGATTCTGGGACAAGCCCAGAATGACAAGATATGATAGTTTCCGGACAGTCTGGGGCGGCAGAATGCCGCCCCTACGGGCGCCACGAACAGCGCGTCTGTATGGGCGGCAGTCTGCCGCCCCTCCTTGACAGACGTGGATTTCCAAATTCCGGCCCATTTTTATTTTATCACCAAATGACAACGGCACTTGACGCATTTGTATTATTACGCTATAATTAGAACGCAATTAGAGTATAATATGATCATCGAAAAGAGGCGCCGCTATGATTATCAAATCGTCCAAAGCGATCCGGAACGGATACAAAGAGATTTCTGAGATGTGCAAATCCACCCATGAGCCTATACATCTGACGGTCAACGGCGAAGGCGACCTCGTGGTCATGGATATAAACGCCTTTTACCAACGCGAAAGACAGCTTGATATCAGAGAGCAGCTATTGGCTGTTGAGGCCAACAGGCTTCGCGGGGTTCCTGATTATCCTGCGCGGGAAGTGATTGCTGAAGGCCGGGCTATGCTGCGCGGTATCAGAGACGCGGCCAATGAATGAAAGGCCGAAATATCATGTCGAAGTTTCAAATCGTGGGTAACATGGTGTATATTGACCTTATCATCGACGCCAGGGCGGAAAATACAAATATTTCCTAATACAGCCGTTTGAGAAATCAAGCGGCTTTAAGGTATGAATCATGAATTTGCCGCCATGAATCAAGTCCTCTAAATTTATCACATATGGCAATTGCCACAGCAGGGTTTTTGATGTATTATGGTGGTGGCAATATGGTTATCCTACTCGGGACCGACTCCCCCGGATATCCTGATTCCTTAATCCGTTCCGCGGCGGACGGTTTACCCGCCGGCCACAAGGGTATTCAGCCAATGATACATTCAGGTGATCACGGCCGCCATACGTTTGAGCGCGCCGGCCCGGCGGGCGCCGGCCCGGATTGCGGCAAGACAATCATACATGTGGATATGGACGCTTTCTACGCGGCTGTTGAAATGCGGGACAACCCGGAACTCCGCGGCAAGCCGCTGATCATCGGCGCCCTGCCGGGTGAGCGGGGCGTGGTGTCAACATGCAGCTACGAAGCCCGGAAACACGGAGTCCGCTCGGCCATGCCCATCAGCGAGGCGCGCCGGCTTTGTCCGGAGGGGATATATATGCGTCCCAGCTTCCATAAATACGAGGAAGCGTCCGGACAGGTACATGAAATTTGGGATCAGTACACAGACTTGGTCGAGTATATTTCTCTTGACGAGGGTTTTTTGGATGTTACCCACACCATGGGCATTTTCGGCGGGGCGGCAAAGATAGGGCGCGAAATCAAGAGCAGGGTCAGGGACCAAACCGGCCTCACCTGCTCGGTCGGGATCGGTTATTCCATGATGTCCGCGAAACTTGCCAGCGAGGAAAAAAAGCCGGATGGGTTCTTTGAGATATTGACTCCGGCCGCCTTAAAAAATCTCATCATCGACCGGAACGTGAGAATTATATACGGAGTCGGGCCGCAGACCGCCGCCGAGCTGCAGCGGATAGGCGTCCATACCGTACGGGATATCTACGGCCACAGGCAAGCCGTTATCAACGCCCTCGGCAGCCACGGCAGGCAGATCGTGGATCTGGCCGACGGCATCGACGGCCGCGAAGTGGCGGCCGGAGCCAAGTCTCAGTCCTTAGGCAAAGAGCATACGTTCCAGCAGGATATCACGGATTTTGAATATCTGAAGGACGTGCTCCGGCTCATAGCGAGGGAATTGAGCTACCAGACGCGTCTCAAGGGCATCTACTGCCACACCGTTACGCTGAAAGTCACATATGAGGGCATGAGGAAGATCACCCGGTCCAAGAGCGGTCGCCCGTCAAACAAGGCCGGCGACATATATGAAACGACCGCCGCCATGTTGGACAAAATTGAGAAGCGCCCTGTCCGGCTGGTGGGGATCACACTCAGCGGGTTTACGGATGTGGCCGCGAAACAGCTGTCTCTGTTTGACACCGCTTCCGATCAGCAGGCGGAAAGACGGGACGCCGTGATCATGGATCTGCAGCGCAGATACGGTATGGACGCGGTAAAGACCGGCAGCGAGCTGGTTGCGGAAAAACGTCTCAAAAAGGAGGAATAACTATGTCAAAACTTGAAGTGTTTTTTGATTACACCTGCCCCCACTGCGTGCGGGGACACGAATACCTGACGGAGCTCCTGCCGCGGTTCCCCGGTCTTGAGATCGAGTGGCGCCCGTGTGAGGCGCATCCGCGCCCCGAGCAACACGGCAGGCACAGCGACTTATGCGCACGCGGGATGTATCTCGCGCGGGAACTCGGCTCGGATCTGACAGAGTATCATAAAAGAATGTACCGCGCCGCCCAGTCACGCCAAACCGATATCGAGGATATCCATGTTATAGCGGAGGTCATGGACGGGTTCCTGGACGGAGACGCGCTGCGGGCCGCGCTTTCCGGCGGCAAGTATGAAAATGAGCTGCTGGAGAACAACCGGCTCGTCTGGGATGAATACGACTGCTCCGCCGTGCCGTCTTTTCGGGCGGAGGGGGCTCTGCTGAAATCCCAGCTCGGCGTCGGAGTGAGCAAGGAGCATCTCGCGGCTTTCATTGAGCGGCATTACAAATCCAAATAAAAAAAGGAAACGCTGTGAACATCCGTTTCACAGCGTTTCTCATATCCTCGTGGTGGGCCCTATAGGACTCGAACCTATGACAGACCGGTTATGGGCCGGGGGCTCTAACCAACTGAGCTAAGGGCCCTCGCGGGGCTGCTGACACCCCTGAGGGAGGTTTTTCTTCCGCGCCTTCAACCCAAATCGCGCAACAAACCTATTTTATTATATTTTGCCCTGTTCGTCAATGCCTCAATCCAAATAATCCTTCAGCTTCCGGCTGCGGCTGGGATGCCGCAGCTTGCGCAGCGCCTTCGCCTCGATTTGCCGGATGCGTTCCCGGGTCACCCCGAATTCCTGGCCTACCTCCTCCAGGGTTCTGGCCCTGCCGTCGTCCAGGCCGAAACGCAGCCTGAGAACCTTTTCCTCCCGGGCGGTCAAGGTCTCCAGGACCTCCTCCAGCTGCTCTTTCAGCAAAATGAAAGAGGCCGCTTCCGCCGGCGCCGGCGCTTCCTCATCCTCGATGAAATCCCCCAGATGGCTATCCTCTTCCTCCCCGATGGGCGTTTCCAGCGACACCGGTTCCTGGGCGATTTTCTGTATCTCACGCACCCTTTCCACAGGGATCTCCATCTCAGAAGCGATCTCCTCGGGCGTGGGCTCCCGGCCCAGCTCCTGAAGCAGCTGCCGGTTGATCCGGATCAGCTTATTGATGGTCTCTACCATGTGTACCGGAATTCTTATGGTCCTGGCCTGGTCGGCGATGGCTCTGGTGATGGCCTGGCGAATCCACCAGGTAGCATAGGTGCTGAATTTATAGCCCTTGCGGTAATCGAATTTTTCCACCGCTTTGATCAGACCCAGGTTGCCCTCCTGAATCAAATCCAGGAACAGCATGCCCCGTCCCACATAGCGCTTGGCGATGCTGACCACCAGACGCAGATTGGCTTCCACCAGCCTCCGTTTGGATTCCTCAATCCCCACTTCCATCTGCTTCGCCAAAACAACCTCGTCCTCCGCGGACAACAGCGGCACCCTGCCGATTTCCTTCAGGTACATCCGCACCGGATCGTCGATGCCAATGCCTTCCGGCACAGACAGGTCAATCTCGGCTTCCGCCTCCACGGGCTCCGCTTCTTCCTCCAGAATCGGCCTGGCTATTTCCAGCGGCTGACTGGGGCTTTCCTCAAAGGTGTCCAAATCAATACTGTCGGGAAGCACCTCAACCCCGTTGGTACTCAAGTTCTCATAAACCTCGTCAATTTGCTCCGGTGATAATTCTATATTCTGAAGGGCATTCATGATTTCCCCATAATTGAGTATGCCCCGCTGTTTCCCACGCTCAAGCAGTTCCTTTATACTGTCTTGTTTAATTTGTTCCAGATCTTTCTCCTCCGTCTTCAATCGCCTGCCCCCTTCCCCGGTGGTTTTGCGTCCTGACAGACCATAGGACTCCGATTATTTAACGAATCCTTTGTTTCTCTATATTTAACGAATGGATGCGCGCCAGCATTTCTACGGCGGCGCTTACATTCCCTTGTTTTTCATATTGGGCCAGCTGCTCCATAGACAGACGCAGCCCGCGCTCAAATACATCCTTGCGCAAAACGTTCAAACAATCCCGGAACCACTTGGCTTCATCCCCCGGTTCGTCTTCCTCCAAAAGCAGCGCCGTCAGGCATTCCCTCATATCCTCCTGATCCAGAAGCGCCACCAGATCCTCCCCCTGCCTGACCTGGTAGCCCGCTTGAAGCAGCGCGTCCAAGGTGAGATACAGCTGCCTCACCAGCCGGTCTCCGAAGAGTTCCGCTCCTCCCGCCTCACGAACCGCCGCGAGGGACTGTCCGTCGGTGAGAATCCGTTTGAACACCAGCCGCCGCGCCCGTTCCAAAGCCTGATCCGCGGACAGGCTCCGCGTGCTCCTGACTTGGGCGGGCTCTGTTTTCCGGTGTTTTTGAAAGTTCAGCAGCTCCGATAATATCGCGTCCTCCGGAAAGAGAAGCTTCTCCGATATCATCGTCACATAACTCTGGCGCGTCACCGGACTGTCCACCCGGGCCAGATCCGGTATCATGGCCTGGATGATCTGAATTTTGCCCGTCATATGGTCACTATCAAATTTTTCCATATTTTTATTGAATTTATACTCAAATCCGGAAATTGCCTTCTGCGTCAGCTCGACAAAGGCTTCCTTCCCTTGTTTTCGAAGAATTTCATCCGGATCCTTTGCTTCCGGAATTTGAATCAGTCCAATTTTGCAGCCCTGGGCCTCGAGTATCTCTATGCCCCTCAGCGCGGCGGATTCCCCCGCCGGGTCCGAATCGAAGCACAGCAGCACATGGTAAGTATAACGCGTACACTGCCGAGCCTGTTCCTGCGTCAGCGCCGTCCCCAAGGACGCCACCGACTGAGTCACCCCGTATTGATGAGCCGCGATCACGTCCATATAGCCTTCCATCAGTATAATCTGATCCTGTCCGCGAACGGCGCCCCTGGCCAAATTTAGCCCATACAGCACCCGGCCTTTCTCAAATAAGGGCGTCTCCGGCGAATTCAAATACTTAGGCTGGCCGTCGTCCATGACCCTGCCGCCAAAACCCACCGTCTGCCCGGTCTCGTTCATAATGGGAAACATCACCCGGTTCCTGAAGCGGTCGGTCAAACCCCCTCTTTGGTTCTTCTGAGCCAATCCGAGCGAAATCAGTTCGGCTTCCGTCACGCCTTTGCCTGTCAGGGCGCGGCTCAGTCCGTCCCATCCGGGCGGCGTGAAACCCAGCGAAAATCTCTTTAACGTGGATTCCTCCAAGCCCCTTTTCCGCAAATAATCCAGGGCGGAGCGCCCCAGACTCGAATATAAGACCTCCTGAAAATAATCGGCCGCCCATTGATTGATCGAAAACATCCTCTGGCGCTGAGCGTTTTTTTGCTCCCAAGCCTCGTTTACCGGACGCTTCGGCAGCTCGACTCCATACCGTTTGGCAAGCTTCTCCGCCGCCTCGATGAAAGACAAACCGTCTTTCTCCATCAGGAAGGTAAAAACATTGCCGCCTTTGCCGCATCCAAAGCAATGAAAAATCTGTTTTTGGAGCGACACAACAAAAGATGGTGTCTTTTCCTCATGAAAAGGACACAGGCCAACGTAATTTTGCCCTTTTTTTTTCAAGGACACATACTCGCCAATGATTTCGACAATGTCAGACCGATGACGCAAATGGTCGATGACATCCTCCGGTATGCGGCTCGCCAAAATCATTCACCACCTTGTGAAAGTTATTTTCGCTATTTATCGCTTTTTTTCCTGCTTTTTCAAAAAATTTCTCTAACGGGTCTCCATCCCCGGCTCCCACATAGGCGCCGGTACAGTCAAAGACTGAAAAAGATCGATACAATAGCGATCCGTCATGCCTGAAATATAGTCCGCGGCGCCGCGCGCCGCGCCATCCTCTTCGGCGGTCTTTCTGTAAAGCGCAGGCATCTTATGGGGGTTTTGATAAAAATACTCAAAAACGAACTTCACCACATAGGCCGCCTTCTGCTGCTGACGCAAACAATAATCCCCTTTATACACACGGTCAAACATAAACTGCCTGAGTCTCTGGAATGCGGTCATGACGTCCCCGCTCAGCTCCAGTTCCCTCTCGCCCGCCCTCAGTCTGGGCAAATTATGATAAATCATGTCTTCAATGAGGGTGGAGATGCGCCGGCTGTGCGTGTCGCCCAATCGGTCGCGCAAATCTTGAGGTATTTCGTCCGATTTTAAAAGACCCGCCCGGATGCTGTCGTCAATATCGTGCTGAACATAGGCGATTTTGTCCGAGAAACGAACGGTCTGCCCCTCCAGAGTCAGATCCTTTCTGCCCTGAGCCTCCATGCCCCTGTGATTCAATATGCCGTCCAAAGTCTCCCGGGTGAGATTCAGCCCCCGCCCCCTGCTGCCTTCTTCCAGCAAGGTCAGCACCCGGACGCTGTTGGCCTGATGATTGAAACCGCCGGGCAGAAGCGCGTCCAAAACAGACTCTCCCGAGTGAGAAAACGGCGTATGCCCCACATCGTGGCCCAAGGCGACGGCCTCGATCAAATCCAAATTCAGTCCCAGCGCCCTGCCGACGGTTCTGGAAATCTGACTCACTTCCAGAGTATGCGTCAGGCGCGTCCGATAGTGATCGTTTCCGGTAGATAAATAAACCTGGGTCTTGTGCTTGAGCCGGCGAAAGGATTTGGAATGGATGATCCGGTCCCGGTCCCGCATATAGCAGGTTCGGATCGCGTCCGGCTCCTCCGCCTCGGCCCTGCCCAGACTCTCATCGGCCTTCGCGGCCCATTCCTCCAAAAACACGTGTTCTCCGTCTTCGATTTTCTCCCGAATTGTCATATCCATCCCCTATCGTCTGCGATATGTGGTTTAGCTCGGCATCCGCCCCCTCCACCGGGTGTTTGCGCCAAACCATGAATCGCGGTTACCCGTCCGTGATCTTGCTCAAATCCCCGATGAACCGGACGCTCACGGCCACGATTTTTTGCAGCAGCCCGATGCGGCTCTCCCGCAGCTTCTGATCCTCCGCCATCACCATCACCGCCTCAAAGAACCGGTCGATGGGCTCCGCCAATTGAGAAAGCTCCTGGATCACCTGGATGTACCGGGCTTCCGTGAGTTCCTCCGGAGACCACCGCGACAGCGCCGCCTTGACCTGCTCCAAAACCGCGTACAGCTGTTTTTCCGCCGGATCGTTCAGCACATCCGCGTCCACTTCGGCGCTCGCCGCCTTCTTCGTCAGATTGTACGCCCGTGTAAAGCCCCCCAGCAGCCGTATAAACGCCTGATCCTTCCGCATGGCCATCAACGCCCTGGCCCGGTCCTCCAGGGACTGCAGCGCGCCCCATTCGCCGCTCAGGACCGCGTCGATGACATCGTGGCGGGCGCCCTCCTCCGACAGTATATTCCGGATCCGCATAATAAAAAACGCCCTGATCCGGTTGAGCACATCGCCGCCCAGCTGTTCCGCCGGCAGCGCGCCCTCATAATTATCCAAAGCGATTCGGATCAAATCCTGCATGGAATGAAACAGCCTGTGCTTCAAGACAATCGCGCAGACGCCCATGGCCTGCCGGCGCAGAGCGTAAGGGTCCTGGGATCCCGTCGGCTCGATCCCGATGGCAAAGATCCCCGCGATGGTATCCATCTTATCCGCCAAAGCCACCAAAGCCCCCGGCAGGCTCTCCGGAACCGTATCCCCGGCAAAACGCGGCTTATAATGCTCCCAAATCCCCTGGGCCACCGCTTCTTTTTCCCCGCTTTCCAAGGCGTAATACCGCCCCATGACCCCCTGAAGCTCAGGGAACTCATAGACCATATGAGTGACCAAATCCGCCTTGCACAGCCGGGCGATCCGAAGCGCGTCCCTCCGCGCCGTCTCACCGACGTTCAAACGGGCCGCCAGCACATCCGTCAAAGCCTCCACACGGCTGACCTTCTGAGCGACCGTTCCCAGTTTCTCCTGAAAAACAATCCCGCGCAGTTTGGGCAAATAAGCCTCCAGCAACTGCTTCCGGTCCTCATCCCAGAAGAACCGGGCGTCGGACAGCCGGGCGGCCAATACCCTCTCATTCCCCGCCCGAACAGTCTCCAGATCCCGCTCATTCCCGTTCCTCACGGTAACAAAGCGGTTCATCAGCCGGCCGTCGGAATCCCTCACCGGGAAATACCTCTGATGCTCCCGCATGGGCGTGACGACGACCTCGTCCGGCATGTTCAAATAACTCCGGTCAAAATCCCCCGCCAGCGCCGCCGGCCACTCCAGCAAAAACGTCACTTCTTCCAGCAAGCCGGGATCCTCCTCCGCCTTGCCGCCGCAAGCCCCGGCCGCCTCTTGAATCTGCCGCCGGCATTCATCCCGCCGCTCCCGGGGATCCGCCATCACAAAACACCGCTTCATCTCTTCCCGGTAATTCAAAGCCCCGGATAAGACCACGTCCCCCTTGGATAAAAACCGGTGTCCCCGGCTCCGATCGCCCGCCGCGGCCCCCGCCGTCTCAAAGGGAACGACCTGTCCGTCCAGCAAAGACACAATCCAGCGGATGGGCCGCACAAAATAAAAATCCAGACTGCCCCAGCGCATGGGTTTGGGGAAATTCAGCGCGCCGATCAAAGCAGGCGCGATCTCTCTCAGAGCCTCCGGCGCGGACTGCCCCTCCACCTTCCTGACGGCAAACACATATTCGCCGTTCCCATGGGCCTTGACCGTCAAATCCTCTATCCTCACACCCTGGGAACGGGCAAAACCCTGCGCGGCCTTGCTCGGATTCCCTTCCGGATCAAAAGCCGCTTTTTTGGCCGGGCCGCGAACCTCCTCTTCCACGTCCGCCCCCTTGCCGGCGATGCCATAGACCAGCCAGGCCAGACGCCTGGGCGTTCCCAGCGCCTCCGCGCTTTCAAAGGAGATTCTGCGCTCATTCAGAGCCTTCTCCCCCAGCGCCTTGATTTGCCGGAGGATGTCTCCCATAAAAACAGCGGGAATCTCCTCCGTTCCGATTTCCAAGAGATAATCAGACATTCGCCTCACCCCTTCGCAGCAGCGGATAGCCCAAAGACTCCCGCTGAGCCACATAGGCTTGAGCGCAGACCCTGGCCATATTCCGGACCCTGCCGATAAATCCGGTCCGTTCCGTCACACTGATGGCGCCGCGCGCGTCCAATAAATTAAAAGTATGAGAGCATTTCAACACATAATCATAGGCCGGCTGCACCAAACCCGCCTCCAGAACCCGCGCGGCCTCTTTTTCATAAATATCGAACAGTCCGAACAGCATGTCCGCGTCCGAAACTTCAAAATTATACTTGGAATAATCCACTTCGTTCTGATGGAACACATCCCCGTAGGTAACGCCGTCCACCCATTGAACGTCATAAACATTGTCTTTTTTTTGTATGAACATAGCGATCCGCTCCAGCCCGTAAGTGATTTCCCCGGACACAGGCCGGCAGTCGATGCCGCCGCATTGCTGGAAATACGTAAACTGGGTGATCTCCATGCCGTCCAGCCATACCTCCCAGCCCAGCCCCCAAGCGCCCAATGTGGGCGATTCCCAATTGTCCTCCACAAAGCGGACGTCATGCTCCAACGGGCGGATGCCCAGGGCTTCCAGGCTTTCCAGATACACCTCCTGTATATCGTCCGGAGAAGGCTTCAAAACCACCTGATATTGATAGTAATGCTGGAGACGGTTGGGATTCTCTCCGTAGCGGCCGTCCGTGGGACGCCTGGACGGCTCCACATAAGCCACATGCCAGGGTTCCGGCCCCAGCGCCCGCAAAAACGTAGCGGGATTCATCGTACCCGCGCCTTTTTCCACATCGTAAGGCTGCTGTATGACGCACCCCCTCTCCCCCCAAAACCGGTTGAGCGTCATAATCATTTCCTGAAAGTTCATCCGATAACCGATCCTTTCCCATAGTCAAAGACGGGCGGCAGAATGCCGCCCCTTGTAGGGGGCGGCGTCCCCGACGCCCCGCCGCCGTCCACAGCGCCGGGAACGCCCCGCGGATACATCATCCACGGGCGTAGGGGCGGATGGCAATCCGCCCGTTTGTTTTCGGACGGTCTGGCCCGCTTCCGGCCGCCTGTTCATCCGCGCCGCTATTCGTCTTCGTCCATCTCCACGTCCACAATGTCCCCGTCCTGAATGTCCAGATCCCGGCTTTCCACCTGGCCGTCGTCCCGGACAATCTCCAGCTTCACCTGCTGAATCAACGCGCCCACCGTACCCAGGACCCCGACGATGGCCAATATGGGACTGAGCAAGATGCCCCCGATGCCAATCGCCCCGACGGTCGCCGGAATCTCCAGCAGAACCCTGTCGTCCTTCTTCAGGCGCACCTTCGTCACATTCCCCTGATGAAGGATTTCCTTAATCTGACCGGCCACCTTATTCCCGATTTGCTCCAACTTATGGTCCCATTTGACCGAGCGCGTTTCCTCCTGCTGTTTTTCCAAAAAAACCAAAGCCCCGGTCACATCCCCGCCGGACTGATCCAGCGCCTCCTTCGCCTGAGCGTAAGAGACACCCATCCTCTCCCGCAGCAAATCCATTTTTTCCAATTCAGTCATCACTCAATCCTCCCATCGTTTTAATGACTCCCCATGAACGCATGGGCCTTCCCACCTGAGCGGCGATCCACGCCTCCACCACACTTCCCAGCTGTTTTATCGCAAAGGGGCGCCCCTTGATCCGCCCCACTTTGCCACAGTCCATCTTGCCCAGCATCCGCCACAAGGCCACCGCCTCCCCGCCCACAGGCAGGTCGCCGGATTGCCGACAGCGCCCGCACACCAGCCCTCCCCGGTTCAAAGAGAAAAACACCGGCGCGTCCTCCAAGAACCGTCTCTGACATTCCACACAGCCGTCCAGGACAGGCTCATAGCCCAAAGCGTTCATCAGCTGAACCTCCAGGCCCCTCCGGATCAGCGGCGCCGCTTTCACCGCCAAAGCGTAAAAACCGGTCAAAGCCAAGGCAAACAACGCCTCGTCCGCTTCTTCCTCCGGCAATAACGCCTCCAACAGCTCCGCCCAGCACGCCGCCGTCAGCATCCCGTCCAACTGTTCCCGCAAAGTCAGGAACGCCTCCTGGCACTGGCTTTGAGTCACCGTATGCAAGTTGCTTTTGCCCGCGTACAGCTGCATGGCGCTCAGAGTGAATGTCTGCACCCCGCCCCTCAAAGAGCTGGACGGCTTGAATATTCCCTTGGCGACGGCGTTCACCTTACCCCGCTCCCGGGTCAGCAGCACCAGCAGCCCATCCGCCTCCCGATATCTGCGGCAGCGCAGAATCAACGCCTCCGTGGTGTACAGCCCCTTGCTCATACCAACTCCAGATTGCGCAGCTGCCCCTCATTATTCCGCCAGCCTTCCCGTAATTTGACCCGCAGCTGAAGATTGACCCGGGTTCCCAATAAGGACTCTATCTCCTGACGGCTTTGGACGCCGATCTGTTTCAGCATCCCGCCTTTTTTCCCGATCAAAATCCCTTTCTGGGATTCCCTTTCCACAAAAAGAACGGCGTAGATGTCCACCAGTCCGTTTTCCCGGGTGGTCATCTGCTCCACCAGCACAGCCACCGAATAAGGCACTTCGTCACGGGCGGCCGTCATGGCCTTCTCCCGGATCAGTTCCGCCGCGATCACCCGCTCCGGCTGATCCGTCACGCTGTCACCCGGGTAATACCGCGGCCCCTCCGGCAGGCAGGACAAAGTCTCTTCCAGCAAGGCGTCCACATTCTCTCCGGTCAAAGCGGAGATCGGCACAATGGCCTTGAAATCCGCCAGCCCCCGGAAGAAATCGATCATAGGCAGCAATTCCTCCCGCTTGAGCGCGTCCACTTTGTTCAGCAGCAAGAACACCGGAACCTTGGCTTCCTTCAGACGCTTTATGATAAACGCCTCCCCGGCCCCATACTCCTTAGCCGCGTCCACCAAATAATACACCAGGTCCGCCTCGTTCAAGGCGTTCATGGCCGTCTCCACCATCTTGCGCCCCAGCATATCCTTGGGTTTATAGATCCCCGGCGTATCGATAAAGACCAACTGCCACTCCTCATGGGAGAGGATCCCCACGATCCGGTTCCGGGTGGTTTGCGCCTTGTCCGTCACTATAGCGATCTTTTGCCCGATCAGATAATTGAGCAACGTGGATTTGCCCGCGTTCGGCCTGCCGATCAAAGCCGCAAATCCCGACCGATGACCCATGATTGCATCTCCTTCAGCTTAAAGCTTAAAATTCAGGTATCCGCGGTTTCCCGGCGGAGGGGGAGGATGCCAGCCGATTAGGCGGAGCGTTTTAGAATTTCTAGGCGAAATTTGCGTCCGCAAAAGCCACTGTTTGAGCGGAGCGAGTTTGGCTTTTGCTGAAAATTGAGCCGTTGAAATTCAAAACGGGGAGACTTAAGGCCGGCATCCTCCCCCTCCGCCGGGTATTTGCCTTTTACCGCGAATCGCGTCTCCTTACTTACTCCATCGGGCT
>JAISDM010000183.1 GCA_031264885.1 Peptococcaceae bacterium
CGGGCCGGCGAGAGGCAGGGCCCCCATTATTTCGTGGTGCTTGCCGACAAGGATTTGGCGGAGCGCAGCGGCGTCACGCTCGCGTCCGATTCCCCCGAGGCGGGGGTGACGGTATTGTACGCCTATGGCCAAATCGGATTGCTGCCGGGCGCCTGTCAGAGCATCATCGAATGCGGGGAAGCCTCCTGCACATTGTTTGACAAGGCTTCCGCATCGGAACAGACCGTGTTTACGCCGGAGCGGGTTTCCCTCAGCCTGGCGGAGGCATTCGCGCGAAGCCTCGCCCCCGTTCGCTCTCATTCATTCGCTCAGGCGGCGTCCATGCCCGATTACGTCACATTTCTGCAGGGCTATAGCGTGGGCCGGGTGGAGGATCTGGACGTGCTGGGGCGCTGGACGCGGAGCCGCCCCTTTGAGCGCATCGCCGCGCCCTTGGGCATTCGGGAGAACGGAGAGGTGTTTTCCTTCGATATTCACGAGAAGGGCATGGGTCCCCATGGCATCGCGGCGGGCGCGACGCGCTGGGGCAAGAGCGAGACATTGACGACCTGGCTTCTGTCCATGGCGCTGAACTTCCATCCCCAGGAGGTCAGTTTTGTGCTGATCGACTTTAAGGGCGACGGGCTGTCGGGCATTTTGATGGACTTGCCCCACGTCGCCGGGACCATCAGCAACATCAGCGACATCTCCCTGATCGAGCGGAACCTGAGTTCCCTGCACGGGGAATTGTTGCGCCGGCAGCGCGTGTTTATGGAAACAAAGCTGGAGAACATCCATAAGTATCAGGAGGCGTTCCGGAGCGGCAAGGCGCCGGGGCCGATGCCGTACCTGATCATCGTCATCGACGAATTCGCGGAGTTAAAAACCCAGTTTCCCGAGCAAATGGACCGGTTCATTCAGATCGCCCGTGTGGGCGGCAGCCTGGGGGTTTACATGGTATTGGCGACCCAGTCGCCGGGGGGCGGGATCGTCAGCGGACAGGTGTCGGCCAACAGCCGGTTCCGTATTTGTCTCAAAACCTCCGAACCGGGCGAGAGCAAGGACATCATCGGGACCACCGACGCGTTTCAGATTACCGTCCGGGGCCGCGCCTACATCAAGGTGGGCAATAACGAGGTCTACGAGCAGGTGCAGACTTTTTACAGCAAGGCGCCCTACAATCCGGCGGCGGGCGCAAAGGGGCCCTCCACCAAGATCAACCTTGTGGAACTGGACGGCAGCCGTGTCCGGCCGGAGGTCTATGACAAAACCGTCGGCGCGGTGGGCGCCGATTACAGCGAGGGCCGCGCCGTCGCGCAATACATCAAGGATACCGCGGCCCGGAGCAATACTTCCGCGGCCAGGCCGGTGTGGACGCAGGCTCTGCCGGAGCGGCTGCCCCTGCAGAGCTTGATTGCGGGGCGCGAGGCGTTCCATGAGGACGCCTGGGAGGCCCGAAACGAAGGGCTTGCGGTGACCGTGGGGCTGGTGGACGATTCGGAGGGACAGTGTCAATATCCTCTGGTTCTGGATTTCGCCGGCGAGGGCCATCAGGCGATATATGGCGCGCCCTCCTCGGGCAAAACCACCTTCCTGCAGACGCTTATTTATTCCGCGGCGGTGTTGTATACCCCCGAACAGGTACAGTTTGTCGCGCTGGATTTCGGCGCCTGGGGCATGAAGATCTTTGAGCGGCTCCCCCATACGCTGTTGGTCGCCGACGGCAACGACGCCGAAAAAATCAAGCAGGCTGAGGAGTTTTTGCTCGCGGAGCTGGAGTCGCGCAAGCGCCGCTTCTCGGAACAGGGTGTGGGGACGCTGGAGGCGTACCGGGAGATCACCGGCGAAAGTCTCGCCGCGCTGCTCATCGCGGTGGATAATATGGCGTCCCTCTACAATATGTACCCCGACCTGTTGGATTCCCTGGCGGCGGTGGCGCGGGAGGGTGGGGGACTGGGCCTCTATTTGGCGGTGACGGCCGGGAATCAGGGCAGCTTTATGTACCGGATCGCGCAATACATCAAATGCTCCTATACCTTGCAGCTGACCGACAAGGCCGATTACCGGCCCATCGTCGGCGGCAGCGGCAGGCAGGAACCGGGTCATTTCCCCGGGCGGGGGTTTGTGAAAGGCCCGATGGAGTTTCAGACCGCCCTCTGTGTGGAAGGAGACCGGGAGGCCGAGCGCGTCAAGCTGCTGCGCGGAGTCTGCGAGGTGATGGACGCCGCCTGGCGGGGCGAGAGGCCGAACGCGATACGGACCCTTCCCCAGGAGATCGACGCCGGTCAGCTTGTGTTTGACAGCGCTCAAGCGCAGATCGGATTGGAGAAAAAAACAGCGCAGCCGTTTTCCTTTGTATTTGAGGAAATGAACGGCTGCGTGATCTCGGGTCCGCCCCAGAGCGGGAAGACGAACTTGTTGGGCTGGATCGTCCGCGCCCTGAGCGGGGACGCGGACACCGTCACGTATATTTATGAGAAGGGATCGGCGCTGCGATCTTTGCATCCGGGCGCGAAGACCGCGGGAAGCGGCGCGGAATTTGACGAACTGGCTTCTCAAATTACCGCGGCCTATGACGAACGGTCGGAGAAAGGCGCGAAAGGGCCGCGGTTGGTCGTCTGTATCGACGACTTTGTCGCTTTTTACGAGGAGATCAGCGATGAGACGGCGGACGCGCTGGATTTGGTCGTTCGCTATGGGGAGGACTATGGCGTCTATGTGTATGTGGCGGGGGACAGGAACGGGCTGACGCGATTCCACAATCTGGCGGTGAAGCTCTTTGAGAGCTGCCTGCTGAACGGCAGCGGGATCGCCTTGGGCGGCCGGCTCAGGGATCACTCTGTTTTTGACGCGCTCCACGAGAACGACGATGTCGCGATGGCGCGGTTCGAAGCCTGTGTGATCCACGACCGGAAGGTGACGGGCATTAAGTTTGCCGGGGTTGCCGGGGCTGCCGGAGTGACTGGGGTCGCTGGGGCTGCCGGGGCTGCTGGAGTTGCCGGAGTTGCCGGAGTTGCCGGAGTTGCCGGGGCTGCCGGGGTGAAGGAGGCGGACAATGGCGTCTGAGGCTTATCCTGAAGCTTTTATCGTAACCGTATCCAACGAATCCGGGAGTTTTAACGCGGATCTGGAGATCCCGTCGCGGCTTCCCTTCGCGGCGTACAAGGCAAAGCTGCTGGAGATCCTGAAGATTCTGGGCGGGCGCGAGTTCCAGAGTTGGCGCGGTTACAGTCTGCAATTCAAAGAGCGCCTGCTGGACGCCGAGGATACGCTGGCCCACGTGGGCGCCTTTGACGGCAGCCGTTTGACCGTGAGGAGGATGTGACGGTACGCTGGCCCATGTGGGCGCTTTTGACGGGAACTGTTTGATCGTGAGGAGGGTGTGACGATGAGTCGAATTTATGTGGATCCTGATAAATGCCGTGGGGCGGCGGCGAGACTGCGGCAGTTGTCGGGGGAATTGAAGGCCGCCCGCGGGGAGATGACCCTGCTGGCGGAGCGCCTCGGCGGCGCCTGGCAGGGCAGAGCCTCGGACTCTTTCCTGGAGCGGAACGGGCGCGTGGCCAAGGAAGCAGACCGCCTCGGGTCGGACGCGGAGGATCTGGCGGGAGATATCGAGACGGCGGCCGCCGCTTATGAGGAGACGGAACGCAGACTTAAAGGGGAGCTGTGATTTATGTCCGACATCAATTTATTCATCCGCATACTTTGAGACAACCATTTTAAACGCCGTATCTGCGTCGTAACCTTCTTTAATGAGTTTGATTATTTGAC
>JAISDM010000195.1 GCA_031264885.1 Peptococcaceae bacterium
CGCTTCAGACCTTTGTATTTCTTTGCTCCAAAGTTTTTCACAAATCGGTCCGCAGTGTAAAAGAAGGATCGGGTCGCGAAAATATTCCTGGTTTGCATTTGCAGTTCCACAATGAAATCCCCCGCGTCAAACATCACGAATATATCTTTGATGGTTTCTCCATAACCAATACTCCTATCATTTTCTCAGCTGGTTCGACGTCATGAATCCTTATGCCTCATCGTCGGGAATATACGGAATCAATCCTTTGCGGAAGGCTTCTTCCTGAATCCCGCGCGGCATGTCGCGAACGTCTGCCACAAACCCGTTTATATCCAAATACCAAATCATAGAATTGTTGTCGATGTTGCTTTTCAATAAAAATTCCGTATTGACGTATGATAATTTCAACAGCCTATTGATCTCCGCCGCCTTGCTGCCCGCCGTGTTCTTCGACAATCCGAACCATCCTGCGATATCGGACGCCGGCATATAGAAAGGCTGCGATCTGTCAAAGATAAAATTGTTTGAACCAATGGCGTAGACGATCCCACAAGCCCATGTCCGCGCTTTGCCCGCGGCAAGCGGCGACGGGCGTTTGCGGCACAGTTTGGCCAGCGCCCGCAGACATATCTCTTTGAATTCGTCATTCAACTGATCATCACAAAAACTTTCTATGATTTCCGCGATCTCCGCGTACCGCGCGGACATTGCTTTAGGCACATTCTCGGACGGCTGCGGCTTCGGTCTCCTCACGGGCGGTTTTGCCGGTACGGGCGTCTCGCCTATACGCTCAATGATTCCTGTTGTTTCTTTCGCTTTATTATAGTCGGAAAGATTCATCGCCGACAACTCCTATCTGATTTTGATTTCTTCGTTCTTTCGCTTCAATCAGCGGGTTCCTTTCATCAATTCCTTAATCTGTTCTTCCAATTCCTCCTTCGTATAATTTACTTCGCTTAACATGCCGTAAATCTTTTTTATCCAGGAAGGATCGCTGTCCTTCATTTCGCCGCCCAGGAACAGTCGCTGCCACGGTTCCAAATCATCACTCACTGTCTTAGTATACTCGAAAAAACAAGAAACCGTCGATAATCCGGGGAACACCAACATCTCCAAAAAAATAATAGCATAGAATCCTCCAAAAATAAATATCCGAATTTGATTTTGAGTGACTTAAATCACATTGATAGGACGAGATTTTGGGTGTAGAATCGAGATGTTGGCTGAGAAACCATGACAGCTAATAACCGTTTGGAGGCTATATGAAGAACCGTCAAATGTTAGATTCGCTAAATGCCGAGTACCCGATTAGATTCGATGGCATTGAACCTTTGCGCGATGAGGGCGGCAGCGCAAGCTTTATCCTGCGCTGTGGCAAGACGCGATATTTCGTTAAACGCGGCAAATCAGGCTATTCTGATACTTTCGCGAGTTCAGCGGATGTTGTACACTACCTGAACAAACGAGAATTCCCAACACCGCGGATAATACTGACCAAAAGCGAAGCTTCAAGCTGCAGTGCTAATGACGATATGTATATAGTCTTTGATTACATTTCAGGAACTGACGTTGATAATACCGACTGCCCAGAGCAAATTGGCGAATTGCTTGGGCGCTTACACTCGGTAGGCAAAGAATACCCCGGCAAACTGCTTAAACGCGGACGTGAATATTTCGTTGAGAGGTATATACGTTTTATTGAAAAAACAGATGTCTCCGAACGCACTATCTCGGCATTATCCGATTATGGCGCAGCACTGTGGGAGCGTGTGGAAAAACTTCCTTTGGGATTTTCACATGGCGACTGCCACGCAGACAATTTGCTTTGCAGAGATGGAGAACTTATCCTGCTTGACTTCGATTCCGCAGCTATTGCATTTCACAGTTTCGATGTAGCGATAATGTGTGACGCTACCAATTATTTCCTGTTTGACCCTGATAAAGCAGCGCGTTCCCATGAACTACTGTTGCGTTTTGCAGACGGTTATGTAAAACACTCAGAACTGTCACAAACTGAGATTGACGCATTCTTTGACCTAATTGCCCTGCGGCATTTTCAGCTTCAACCGATTGTGTACGAAAATACAGGCGCCCCTGTAAATCCAGGCTATATAGACAGTCAACTTGATTGGTTAATTAAGTTAAGAAAGTATTCAGGATGGTAAATTAGTATCGTAGGAGAATCAGGTTGATTACCGGAAAGATATGATGAAACAATGATGTTATCGAATGACTGGTTTCAGAAAATCGTTGTTATCAATAACAAGCTGACTGTTCTCTTTGGGATTATACTCATTTAGATATAACTTTTGCGCGGGAATATAACGGTCAATATATCTTTGTAAAAAGGCATCGCCGTATTTGGGGACGTCCCTCTCCCGCGCCCTATTCAGCACTTCGTCAAAAGTTATATCCAAGAATATTCTGTAATCAAAAAGCTCGTTAAGCGGGGATCGAAAAAGCATTACGCCCTCAACGATTATCACCGTATCGTCTGTCACATCGAATACCTTTTGGTTTGTATACGCGTCGGTATCCAGATCCAGTAAATCGACTGTCATCTTCTGTGGATTTTGCTTCAAATCACGTATGACGGTAAACATTTTTGATGTATTAAAAGCGTACTTTATATAAGCCTCCGGAGAACTGTCCGCCGAACGAACAGCGCGTGTATTATGAAAGTCGTCCGCGCTTATAAATATCGTGTGAATCCCTCTGTGCGTCAGGTATGTAACCAACTCCGACGCTAAAGTGGTTTTCCCCGATGTATCCACTCCGTTTATACCAATAACCGCAGGCTTCCGCAGCGCATAAACATCACATTCTATACGTGAATAAATCAAAAATTTGTATATCGCGGTTTGAAGCTGCATTGCGTTATCAACGAGCATGTCGGCGTCAGAGATATCATCTGCGCCATATCCATACCTCACACCGATAAAAGGGATACCGTTTTCTCTCGCGGCAATCAGGTCGTTCACACTGTCGCCAACCATAAAGCACGGATCAGACGCGGCACTCATATCCGCAAGCATGATTTTCATCACTTGAGCTTTTGTTAAGCCTTCAACCCGATGATATACAGCCTTGAAATATCTGGCGACGCCACAATGATCAAGCGCCGCTTCGATGTATTCTTTACTGCCCATGCCGCAGATCGCCATTTCTATATCATCACGCGCAAGAGTGATAAGCATATCATAAACACCGTCAAACAGACGGCCATGCGCCTTTACAGCCGCTATCTCGCGCTGACTGAGTTCTTTTCCAAATTTCGCGCGCTGATCTGCTGTCATATCAGGCGCGTTTTTCCGCAAAAATGAATCCGCCGTCGTATAGAGCAGAAAGTTTTCGTCCTCTTTTGTGAGCGGAATATGGTACTTGCCGCACATTTCCCTAAATATCGGCAAGCATGTTTCATGTGTGCGGTATAGCGTGCCGTCCAAATCAAAGATTACGATGATAATCGCCCCCAGATAATTCTCGTTGAATTATCCCTTTTATTCACTCTTATGAACCGCCGAGACATTGGGTCGCGTTACTCGGAAAGATTCAAAGCCGACAGCTCCGATCTGATTACAGATCCGAATTCACCCCAGTTTTTCCCGCAGCCAGGCAAACACCCGCTCTAAATTTTGATCGGAGCGGAACCGCGGGTCGCCGTGGGCATAGTCCGGAAACTCGTCGAAGGTCACCCGGCCCGGCGGGCACACTTGGTTGATGCGTTTGGCCAGACGGCGGGAACACTCCACTGTTACAATCTGATCCGCCGCGCCATGCTGCAAAAGAACCGGCGGCAGATCCTTCGTAATCCACGCTTCCGGTGAGGCAAACCGGGCAAGTCCCGGATAATCGGCGCATTTTACCCCCAAAAATATGTCCTCGAAAATCATCCGGGGAACCTCTCTGCCGTTGGGCAGCGTCATCGTCGGCGAACCTTCCGCGTTGAATTTGGCCTCCATAAACAAATCGCCGCAGCCGAACCAGTCCACAACCGCTTGTACCCGCCCGTCCACACCGGCGAAGCCCAGCGATTCGTCGTACATAGCGGGGGCGTCCGCTGTGGCGGCGGCCATGATCGCGTGCCAGCCTCCCGCGGAGTCGCCCGCGGCGGCAAACCGTCCGGGATCCAGCTTGTACTCAGAGGCGTGTACCCGCAGGAAACGTATCGCGGCTTTGAAATCGTGCAGCGGGAACGGGAACCGCCCCTCCGGCGACCAGCCCCCTCCGGGCTGCATCGCGCAAAGCCGCTGCTCCACCGAAACAACGGCGAACCCATAGGCCACCCCCTCCACAAAGCCGGAAACCTGGTCGTCGTCTTTCGCGCCGCCGACAAACGCGCCGCCGTGGACGCAAATCAGCGTGGGAAACGGACCGTCTCCGGTTTCCGGCAGATATATGTCCAGCTTACGCGCCGGATGGGGATTCTGTGGGGTGTAATCAATGTCCAGCCATTTGCGCTTGACCGCCGACGCGTCCATCATGGGCATATCCACAGGCGTGCGCGGAGGGATCGTTTGAATGAGTTTCATATGTGACGCCCCTTTCGTGATAATGTACTTTTCGTAAAAAAATAATAGCATAGAATCATTCAAAAATAAATATCCGGAATCGCGGATTTCAATTCCGTGGAAATTTCTATTGCACTTCATGGGGGAAATGTTATTATGGAGTATAAGGCACACCCGCGGCCGGCAGCCGCAATTAGCGGTTTTGACGGGATATTTTGAGGAGATACTATGTACGAAGGCGATATGAATAAAAAATATGAATCATTAAAAATTCCCGGTCAACCGGCGCCGCGGGCTAAGGCCAACACGCCCGCTTCCCTCTCTGAGAACGCGTATTATGAGATAGAATACGGTTCCTTCCCGGTACCGGGCGTCGGCAAATTTGTGCAAAAACCGCAAAAAATCAAGCCGCCTGAAAAGGATGAAGTACGGGATGTTTTTCGTCAGATGCGGGACATCGGGCAGGCGCGCCATCCCGCTTTAAGTTATTGGGGATTCCGCGACCCCAAGGCTCAGTCCAATCACGCGGCCGATTTTTATAATCAAGGCGTGTTTATGAAGGATTTCACGGATAATTATACGGGGAGCGCGCCGTTTTCTCAATACTTCCCATATTATCAGATGCTGGGATATGACCAGTTCCGGACGTATTTCACCTGGCGCGCAAAGGTCAGGCGGGGCCATGTCGCCGATACGTCCGTGTCCTACGCCTTTTTGTATATTTATGAGCTGCTGAACAACATCGGGGCGGACAGTCCCCAGGACGGTCTGGATCAGCTGATGTTCTTCTGGAAGGCTTTCCGGGCTCATAACAAGACCGTCGACAGGTATGTGTTAAAATGGCTGAAGGATTATCATATATACTATGAGCTGCCGCGGTCATTCAAGGAATTCGCGGAAGAGAACGGTCTTGCCGGACATTACCCGAGAATGGCGGACGCCGGCGACAATTTTGATTTGTTCTGCGACATTTCAAAATACGATGTCCGGAAGTCCGGCTTTTTTGCCGGCGACAGAGTCAAGCTGGTCACGGACTGTTTCTATTTCGTGACGGACAGGCTCAGGGAAACATTCATGGATAACGGATTCCGCTTTGACGATTTCATATTTCAGCCCACGAGAAAAATGTCTGAGTGGACGCCTTTCAAGGGCGCGATTTTTTATCCCCGGATCCGGCAGGCGGACAGGCGGGTCGTGCTGTCCGAGAATGAAATCTATATATGCAGTCAAAATCATTGGGCTTTCAATACGACCATTACGTCCGAAGGCGGGAAGCAGTTAGTCGGCTATGTCATGAAGCAGATGGAGGCTGTCTTGCGCAAGGCGGTAAAATATAAATTTAAACTCTCGGCCCATATTGACGCGGCGGTGCATCCGGCGGTCCGGATGCTGCGCGCGGCCGGTTTGTCTCTTGAGGATATTGTAAGCGAAGCGGCCGCGGAGTTCTACCGGGAAGCGACGAAGACGGTGGTTAAGGTGGATCGCGAAGCGCTGTCGGTCATCCGGCGGGAAGCGCTTGCCACGCAGGAAAAACTGATTGTGCCGGAGCGGGAGGAGGGGGCCGCGCCCGTTCTCGCGCCGCTGGACCTGCCTTTGCCGGCGGCGCCGGGTATGCCGCAGTCACCGGGCGTGACGGCACAGTCAGAACCGCTGTCGCCGGGTGTGACAGCGGCGCCGGACATCCCGCGGTCACCGGATATATCGGCGCAACCAGGCATGCCGGCGCAACTGCGGGATATGCCGCAGCCGCCGGATGTGACGGCGCAATCAGACTTGACGGCGCCGCCGGGCATCCCGCAGTCACCGGATATCCAGCCGTCTCCGCCGCCCGCGGCCGACGTTTGGGCGCGCCTGAAGGACGCGCTGGATGAAACCGAAATAGAGGCGTTGGCCGCGGTATTGCGCGGGGCGCCGGAGATAAAGGAATTTGCCGGCGAACGCGGCGTGATGCTGGAGGTTTTGGCCGACGGAATCAACGGGAAGGCGATGGACTGCATCGGCGACAGCCTTATGGATGAAGATTTTGCTTTATACGGCGATTACCGAGATCAGGTAAAGGAAATGGTGGAATGAGCCAAATCAGTCAAGTACCGAACCGGATAGCGAATATCCTGATAAACGCCTTGAAAGGCGGCGTCGTGCCCCGGGTGGGACTCGAATACATCACGGTAGGCCGCGCTCAGGAGATCGAAGCCATACTGCGCGATATTGAAATCATCGAGGAAGGGGGCGCGTCCTTCCGGTTCATCGTGGGCAAGTACGGCAGCGGCAAGAGCTTTCTGCTTCAAACGATCCGGAACTACGCCACGGCCAAAGGCTTCGCGGTTGTGGACGCCGACCTGTCTCCGGAGCGCCGTTTCGCCGGATCCAAGGGCCAGGGTCTGGCCACGTATAAGGAACTCATCCGGAATCTTTCCACCAAGTCGAAACCTGACGGCGGAGCGCTTCCGCTGATTCTGGAAAAATGGATCTCCGGCATTCAAACGGCTGTGAAGGCCCAGTGCGATGTGAGCGGCGATGAATTTGACGCGCTGGTCGAAAGGCAAATCTTCGCGGTTGCGGGTTCTCTGGAGGGAATGGTCAACGGTTTTGAGTTCGCCAAAGCCGTGGCCGCGTACTGGAAGGCATACCGGCAGGACGACGCGGCGATGAAATCCAATGTGCTGAAATGGTTCCGGGGCGAATATCCCTCCCGGAGAGAAGCGAGGGAGGATTTGGGCATCCATTTCATTGTCAGCGACGAGACCTGGTACGACTTCTTAAAGATATTCGCGGCGTTTCTGGTGGGCGCGGGGTACAAAGGATTGCTCGTCGTCATAGACGAATTGGTCAATATCTTCAAGATCCCGCATTCCGTCACCAGGGCGAACAATTACGAAAAAATCCTCACCATGTACAACGATGTCTTGCAGGGCAAGGCGAGTCACATCGGTTTTTTAATGGGGGGCACGACTCAGTGCGTCGAGGATAGATACAAGGGCGTGTTCAGTTATGAGGCGCTGCGTTCCCGCCTGGCGGAGGGGCATTTTTCCACCGACGGCGTCAAGGATCTTTCGGCGCCCATCGTCCGGCTTCAGATGCTTTCTCAGGAAGAGATGTACATCCTTGTGGAGAAACTGCTGAACCTCCACGCCCAGCTTTACAACTACGCGCCCTCATTGTCCCACGATGATCTGGTCTACTTCCTGACCGTGGAGTATAACCGCGTCGGCGCCGAGACGCACATCACTCCCCGTGAGATCATCCGCGATTTTATCGAATTGATCAACATCCTTCATCAGAATCCCCAGAAAAGCGCTGCGGAAATTCTGGGCGGCAACAGCTTTGAGATGGCGAAAGGCGGACTCTCCGACGAGGACATACACAGCGAATTCCAGGAATTTGAGGTGTAAAATTAATGGACGCATTCAGCAGACTCGCTCCGTTTATTCAGGATTTTATCTATCAAAACCAATGGGAGGAACTGCGCGGCAATCAGGTCGCCGCCTGTGAGGTCATCTTCGGCAGCGACGACAACCTGCTGCTTTCCTCCGGGACGGCCACCGGCAAGACGGAGGCGGCTTTTTTGCCTGTCCTGACGGAGTTATATAACAAGCCGCCGCGTTCGGTGGGCGTCCTGTATATTTCGCCGCTGAAGGCGCTGATCAACGACCAGTTCAAGCGGCTGGAGCAGCTGCTGCTGGATTCCAATATCCCGGTCACCAAATGGCATGGGGACGCGTCGCTGACCCAGAAGAACAAGCTCGTCAAAAATCCGGAAGGCTTGCTGCAAATCACGCCGGAGTCGCTGGAAAGCCTGATCACCAACAAGCGCGGCGCCTGCCTGTCGATGTTCTCGGATCTGCGGTATATCATCATAGACGAGGTGCATCATTTCATGCGGGACGTCCGGGGCTTGCAGCTTCTGTGCGTCCTGGAGCGGCTTCAGCGGCTGACCGGCGTCCATCCGCGGCGAATCGGCCTGTCCGCTACCTTGGGGGATGTTTCCCTGGCGCAGAATTGGCTGAACACCGGCGCCGGCGGCCGGAAATGCGCCGCGCCGGTTGAGGAAGAGGGGAAGAAGCGCGTCAGGCTCCATGTGGAACGTTTCGTCAACTACGCCGACAAGCGCGATCTGGCGGAAGAAGACGGCGGCGGAAACGCCGTCAATGACAGTTCCGGCGGCGATATGGGCGACCGTGAGCATTATGAGTATCTTTTCCGGCAGACCCTGGACAAAAAAACCATCATCTTCACCAACAGCCGGGAAGAGACGGAATTTGTCATGGCCCATCTGCGCGAAATCGCCCTGAAGAATAAAGCCCCCGACGTTTATCGGGTGCATCACGGCAATGTTTCGGCTCTGCTGCGGGAGAATACGGAGGACGAAATGAAATCGGCGGACGAAAAAATCGTCGCCGGCGCCACCGTCACGCTGGAACTGGGCATCGACATCGGCTCCCTCGACCAGGTGGTTCAGGTGGGCGCGCCGCTGAACGTCTCCAGCTTCGCGCAGCGGCTTGGACGCTGCGGCCGCCGCGGGCAGATCCCGCAGCTGCTTTTTACGTTTGTGGAGAGCGTCAAAATCAATTCCGCCGACGTTCTGGGCCCGATCAACTGGGAGTTCATCCGAACCGCCGCCATCATTGAGCTTTACATCAAGGACCGCTGGATGGAGCCGATCCCGCCGCGGAAGCACGCGTACAATCTGCTGTACCATCAAACCATGAGCTGCCTGAAGAGCAATGGGGAAATGTCGCCGGCGGGGCTTGCCCAGGCGCTCCTTTCTTTGGGCTGTTTCAAGGACATCCCCCAGGACGATTATAAGCGGCTGCTCTCTCACATGCTCGGCGCGGATCAGCTGCAGCGCACCGAGCATGGGGGTCTGATCATCGGCCGTGAAGGGGAAAAAATCGTAAACAGCCACAAATTCCTGACGGTATTTCTCGCGCCGGAATACCTGCTCGTCAAGGACGAGAACCGCACCATCGGCACGGTGGATAAGGTCTATCCGGTGGGCGTCCGTTTCGCGCTGGCGGGCATGGCGTGGGAAACGGTGGATGTGAACGTCAAATCCAAGGTTCTCTTTGTCAAACGGGTGCCGGGCATCTCGGTCGTGGACTGGGACGTGGATTTTGACGCGGAGCTGCACACCGTACTGGTCCGCAAAATACGCGATGTTCTGAAAACGGACGCCGCGTATCCCTATTTAAGCGAGCGCTGCCGGGAGCGGCTGACCGAGATCCAATACATCGCCCGAAACAGCGGCATATTGGACCACCTGGCCACCCCCCTGTCCGACCGGAAATACGCCGTAGTCCCCTGGGTGGGCACGCGGCAGCTGACGACGCTGCATTACGCGCTGCTCCATGAGGGAATCAAGAGCAAGCGGTCCTGGGTTACCTGCGTTTATCTTGAAGTCATCTTCGACGGAACGCAAGCGGAACTGGAAAACAGGATCCGCCGCATACTCCGCTCCGATCTCAATCTGTACGACTTGCCGCTGCCCGATAAAATCCAGGTCAACGGGAAGTACAACGAGTTCGTGCCCCCGGACCTTCTCCGCAAGCAGTTCATCGAGGATTATCTGGACTTCGAGGGGCTAAAGTCACAGATCTGCAGCGATTCATAATCGGGAAACGCGCGTCTGTCAAGGACGGGCGGCAGAAGGCCGCCCATACGGCATCTTGAATGATGAATCCGTTGGGGCGGAATTATGCCGCCCGGGACCGTTTGAAAGCAACAAAAATCGCATCCTTAA
>JAISDM010000207.1 GCA_031264885.1 Peptococcaceae bacterium
GGGGATCTCTCGGGATTCCTCCATGCTGAAATAAGCGACGTTTTTATAGTATTGCTTCCCGAAAGACAGCAGGGTGTATGTTTTGCCTACCTGCCGCGCGCCTTGCAGCAGTAACGGCAACTTATCCGGTTTGTTCTTCCAGGTCAGCAAATCTTTCGCGATCTTACGTTCCATAAAGTGCGGTCACCTCGCACTTATCATAATATGTTACGGTGATTCTGTCAATCTGCTGTACAGGTCGCTGTAGTTACTGTTCACACCCCTGTCATTCTGGGCTTGTCCCAGAATCCAAAAATGATAAACCAAGGAACCTAGATTCCGGGACAAGCCCGGAATGACAAAACAGGGGGCCGGAATGACAAGATGTGATCGTTTCGGACGGTCCCGGGCGGCAGGATGCCGCCCCTACGGTATAGGTATCCCCTGTGAACAGTAACCGCTGTTCAAAGTATTATGGTACTATCTTATCAGACGTGTTATAATAATACAAAGAAACGATTTTCGGGGGCGCGTAGAGCGGCGCACAGGGGACGGTTTCTTTGTGTTGTGAAGGAGGGGAAGTTCATGGAATCCACGGTCAAAAAGCATATTTTGGGCATAATTCTTGCAATTGCTTTCATCCCGGCAATGCCGCTTTTAGCCGCAGCCGCGGGAGAAAGCGCGGACAGCAAGGAAATTCCGGTGTTGGCAATAGAGAGCGTCGACGGGTATGTGTCGGACGATGTGGATCTTAAAACATTCTTTGACAATTCGCCGAGAAGAAGCGTCTTGAAAAACGGTCTTTTGCAATTGGATTTATCAGATTATGAGACGTCCGAAACCGCCCAAATATCGGATGCGGAGATATCCTACGCGGATGGACGGATAGTCTTCCGCGGAACATTGTCATATGGCGGAATTTCAACCGCGATAGAAACGGCGGGGCACTATTACCGGAATCAGCGTACGGCAAACGCCGCGGTCTATGATAATCTCATTCTGTGCGAAATGGAAGACGACAGCGGCTTCCATTTTGTTCAACTCAAATTCGAGAAGCGCGGAGATTCACAATTGCCGGCCGCCATGAGTAGTCAAGTTTCCACCGTAGAGTTAACGGTGATTTTGCAGAGTATCGAAACCCCAAAGATCATGCTGTTTGAGTGTTCAGTCGATTTGTCTGTTTTTGACGCTTTATACGCGTTGGAACCGTCTGTCAGTTTGACCGAAGGCGATCTGGAGTTAAAAATCATTAAACTTCTCAGCGTTGCCAGTCGTCTAATCGGCGCGGATGATCAAAATGGTTCCAATGGGTACAGTGTGAATTCATCCTCGCGCGGTGTGGTTGGCGGCGGTCCCGGCGGCACTGCCGGGAGCGCGGTCCCCGACGGGCGGTCCGGAGCGGGAGAAGTCTGGGTGAATCCATTCACCGACGTGCAAGCCGGCGACTGGTTCTACGGCGACGTGGCTTACGCTCATTCCAACAAGCTGATCGCGGGTACAGGGGAGGACATGTTCTCCCCTGAGGCCGATCTGACGCGGGCCATGCTGGTGACCATTCTGGCCAGAGAAGCGGGCGCGCCCACAGGCGGCGGCGAAACTTGGTACTCGGCGGCGGTGGAATGGGGCGTGGCCAACGGCGTCACGGACGGCGTGAACATGACCGGCGCCGTGACCCGCGAGCAATTGGCGGTCATCCTCTACCGCTATGCGAAGCTGAAAGGCCGCGGCGTATCTGAGACGGCGGTTCTGACGGATTACGCCGACGCGGCTGAGGTATCCGAGTGGGCGGCCGGCGCAATGCGTTGGGCCAACGCCGCCGGCATACTGACCGGCCGTACCGCCGCGGAACTGGCGCCAGGCGCCGCAGTCACCCGCGCCGAAGCCGCGGCGTTCCTCCGGCGCTTCAGAGAAAGCGGCGGCGGACGGGAGGACCGGCTATGAAACGTAAACGAATCAGGATATTTACACCCTAAATCGCGCGAAAGCTTCTCTAGCAGGGCGTACTTCCGTTATCAATGTCGGATATAAATTGTATTTGCGAGCATTTCATCCCACTTGAGCGAGTTGCCTGTACGATGTTTTTTGTGGAGATGTCGGGCAATATGGAAGAAAGGGGTGAGACTCACGCGCGGTCCAGTCCGCTTCCGCGCTTTTGAAGAACTGGCGAAATGAATGGAGTGCGGCATGAATGATTATGATTTGTACGGCTCAGTGTTCGCGCTATTGTGCGACGTGCTGCTGGTAAATTTTAGTTAAAGAATCTTACAGCACTTGTGAAAAGTTTATGTGGTTGGCTTCCGCAAACGTATTCAACCATGCGGGAATCGTCAAATTTTTGCGGACTGCTTTATTACCGTATCGCTCCGCGTATGTGTCCATATCCAGAACCAAAAGGCTCACAAATCCGCCTGAATCGGGCTGAATTGCGTCTATTGCGCTGGCGGGGGGAATCGAACGACATTCCTCCAATTCGGTAAGAATCCAGCCGGAGGCAGCGTCAACGCCCATAAGGATAGCGTCCGCAAGGGTGTCGCCTCCTGTGACGCAACCCGGAAGATCGGGAATTTCCACCGCGTAAGAGCCGCTTTCTTCATCCTCATAAAAACACACCGGATAGGTCAGCTTCATGATCAGAACCTCCATTACAATATTATTATACGCATAATGCGCATGGATATCAATAGCCTAAACGAATGATCCGAAATGATTTTCGCTGGTGGGACTGGAGTGATGCGGAAATTGACGCGAATGCTGAATTGCTGATTTATCCCGACAGATTTTTTGAGCGGTTCGGTGATAAAATAAGTGGAATCGCGGTTACATTGGCTTATATGGAAAAAACGCTTCCGGTTAGCAGGCAAATGTGATATATTGCGTTCAGCAAATCATGCAAAGAGGTGAACGAAATGGCGACAAGCAGCATTTTCAATAATATCCGGATTCCGGATAATGCTTCCTGCCGTTCACTTGTCGAGGCAATCGAATCTTCAGAAAAGGCGAAAAAAGGGGAACCTGTCATACCGAGTAACGTCAAAGTTCTAAGGATTCGTTAAATAATAAGATGAGATAATTTCACGCCGCAATTTCGTCGCCGGACAAGGCGGAGGAAGGAGGCATACCCGGGGTGGTATGGCGACTGACGACAACGCAGTCCGACG
>JAISDM010000242.1 GCA_031264885.1 Peptococcaceae bacterium
ACGGCTCAATTTGCTGCAAAAGCCAAACTCGCTCCGCTCAGACAGTGGCTTTTGCGGACGCAAATTTCGCCTAGAAATTCTAAAACGCTTCGCCTAATCGGACGGCATCCTCCCCCTCCACCGGATGCCGTCCTAAACTACGAATTGAAGAATCACACCCGTCCGACTTCGTTTACCGCTTTTTCCAGGGTGGCGTCGTGGGTCTGCATGACCTTCTGGTTGGCCTCGTAGGATCTCTGAACGGCGATCATGTTCACCATCTCTGTGATTGTGTTCACGTTGGCGCCTTCCAGATATCCCTGAAGCACGCGGATATTGTCGATCTCCGTCACATTGTCGCATTGGAACAAAGAATAGCCCTGCTTCTTCGTCTCGCCTTCCAGGGAAACGATCCGCAGCCGGTCCACCAGTGTCCCGCCCGAATCATAGATATACCCTTCCTCATTTAAGAGGAAACTCGAATCCGCCAGGGTAATCTGTCCGTTTTGCCCCTGCACCGCGTTACCGTCCGAACTGACCAGCACGCCCTCCGAGCTCAGGTGAAATTCCCCGTTTCTGGTATATCTGTCCCCTGCCGGCGTCTCCAGCACGAAATAACCGTCCTCAGAGGCGACGGCCATATTCAGCGGCTCGCCGGTTTCTTTGAGAATGCCTCTGGACATATCTGTGTACAGCTGATCAAACTGAACGCCCAGGTTGACCGGGCCCGTGGCTTTGCGCCAGGGGATGTTGCGGTACATGGGATCCTCCAGCTGAAACGCCAGCATATTGGGGAATGATTTGGCCAGGGCCACGTCTTTCTTGTAACCGGTGGTGTCCACGTTTGCCAGGTTGTTGGATACGGTCTCCATGCGTTTCTCCAGCATGGCCAAACCCATTCCGGTGGTATAAATTCCTTTCAGCAAAGGGTACGCCTCCTCTCTGTATGAATATATGGATTCCGGGACAAGCCCGGAATGACGGGGCAGCGCCGTTCGTCACGCTCTTGTGGACTGATCCCGCTTGAAGGAGCGGGCGCTTTCCAGCAAATCGAGATTTGTCAGGGCTTTGGCCGTACCCAGCGCCACACATTGGATGGAATTCTCCGCCACATGCACCGGCAGCTGGGTCTCCTCCGACAGGAGCTTGTCCATCCCATGCAGCAGGGCGCCGCCTCCGGTAAGCACAATGCCCTTGTCCATAATGTCGGCGGACAGCTCCGGCGGCGTCTTCTCCAACACTTCCTTCGTGGCGCTGATGATGGTCTCCACCTGTTCCCTCATGGCTTCATGGGCTTCCTGGCATGTCACCAATATGTTCTTGGGAAGCCCGCTGACCAAGTCCCGCCCGCGGATCTCTATGGCGTCGTCCTGCCGGTTCACCGGATACGCGGAGCCGATTTCCCGCTTCAAATCCTCGGCCGTCCGGTCTCCGATCATCAGATTATGACAACGGCGCATGTATCTTACCAGGGATTCGTCCAGCTTATCCCCGCCCACCCGGACGGACTTGCTGATCACAATGCCGCCCAAGGACAAAACCGCGATGTCCGTGGTCCCGCCGCCGATATCCACCACCATGGAGCCGTTCGGCGCCGCGATGTCCAATCCCGCTCCCAGCGCCGCGGCCAGCGGCTCCTCAATTAAGAAGCACTGTTTGGCGCCCGCCGCCACCGCCGCCTGTTTGACGGCGCGCTCCTCCACGCTGGTCACCCCGGAAGGAATGCCCACCATCACCCGGGGTTTAAAAAACATCTTGCGGTTCATCGCTTTTTCTATAAAATAACGAAGCATTTTTTCGGTTACGTCATAATCCGCGATCACGCCTTCTTTCATGGGCCGGATCGCGCGGATATTACCCGGCGTCCTTCCCAGCATCGCCCACGCTTCTCCCCCTACGGCAATCACCCGGTTGGTATTCGTGTCCATGGCGACCACGGAAGGCTCGTTCAACACAATGCCCTTATTCTTCACATATACCAAAACGCTGGCCGTCCCTAAATCTATCCCGATGTCTTCACCGATATTCCACACACGAGATCCTCCTGTCGCCCATTTCCTGCTTGATCGAGAGTACTTACCATCTATTCTACTCTATTACAAATAAAAATGCACGAATTTTTTTGTTGTTATTTTTACCATAAAATTTGCGCTTATATGAATTTTTGGCGGGCGACGTCCAAATATTTCTTTTTTGTGGCCTCGCCTCCCCGCAAATGGCGCTCGGCCTTGTTCTGATCCAAAATACGTTTGATTTCGGCGGCCAAGTGTTTGTTGATGGCCGGCAGTCTCTCGGTCATGTCCTTGTGAATCGTGGACTTCGATACTCCAAATACGCCTGCCGTCTGCCGCACCGTGGCAGTGGTATCCAATATATATTGGCAGACTTCCAATACCCGTTTCTGAATATATTCTTGCATATTTACCCCTCCGCCCCAGCATTTTCTATTCATTGATATGCGGGAACACGGTGGAATATGTATACCCCGGGAATAACGTATGCGGGCGGCAGGATGCCGCCCCTACAGACGCGTTATCCACGGTACCGTAGGGGCGGCATTCTGCCGCCCGTCTTGTATAGACGCGCATTCCACCATACAAATCATGGAGGAAAAAAATCGCATCTTGACTCTTGCATCTAACATTATTTAGGTATATCATGGAGAAATAAAATTTGGAATCAGGCCATAAAGGGGGCCGTCTTTATATGGATATGATCATTCGGGAGCTGATGGCAATCGATCAGCGGGCCAGGGATGAGGTACACCAGGCCGAGGAAAAACAGGCCCAGGAAAAAATCCGGATTTCACAGGAAAAAGAGGAATTGCGCGAACAATATGCCCGCCAGGTCCGGGAAGAGCTGGACGCCTTCCGGCAGGAGGAAGAAAAATGGTTCGCGGAAAAAATGATCCGTGTGGAAGCCGGCTATCAGAAAGACCTAGCCGCTTTGGAGGCGCTGTTTAAGGAAAACGAAGAACAATGGGCGGAAGAAATCGTGAACCAATGTATCCATTCATAGAAAGAGGCGGCCATGCTAGATAATTTTTCCGGCAACGCCATTATGACCAAAGCCAAGGCCATGTATGGCAGCCATCTGACGGTGAGCCAATACCGGGAACTCATGAACAAACGCAGCGTTTCGGAGATCGCCGCGTATCTCCGGAGCGAAACCCAGTACGGCGACGTGCTGAAGGAGGTCAATCCCGGCTCGATCCATCGGGGACAGCTGGAAAACCTGCTGCGCGAGAGCCGTTTTCTCCAGTACAGGGAACTGATGCGTTACAATACGGCCGCTAAGACGGATTATTACCACTATTTCATCGCTGAAATTGAAATCGAGCAAATCCTGCGGATGATCCGGCTGCTCAATATGGGGACGCCGGAGCAGTATGTGCTGCAATATCCCCGTTTCGTGGAGCGTTATATCAGCTTCCGGATGGACCGGATGGCCAAAGCCAAAAGCTTTGACGACATGCTGAACGTGCTGGAAGGCACGCTGTATCCGCGGCAATTGGCCGGCCTGCGCCCGAAGCCGGGGGAATTGATTGATTATACCCGGTGTGAAACGGCGCTGTATAATTATTATTACGCCGAGATAGAGGCGACGGTCAGGCGGTGCTTTCACGGCGGAACGCGGAATCAGCTCAATGAAATGTTTCAAGTCCACGTGGAGTTAATCAACATCCGGAATATCTACCGGCTGAAAAAATACTTCCCCGGCGCGGCCCCGGATATGTTTCAAAAATCCTTTGTGTCCGCCTGGCGGCGTGTTCCCTCCAGTGATATGGAGCGTTTGACGGACGCCGGCGACGAAGCCGCTTTTTTCGCGGCGCTCAACCAGTCGCGTTACGCTAAGTACTTCGAGCCGAAGGATTTTGAGTTTATCGAGTCCCGCGTGAAAAACATCCGTTATCAATCGGCCAAACGGCATCTGCATTTTACCGGCGCCGCGCCTGTGGCGTTCACCGCGTACATGACCCTTTGCGAAATCGAGCTGGGGAACATCGTTTCCATCATCGAAGGCGTACGGTACAATGTCGCTCCGGCAGAGATACAAAAAATCCTGATTTTGCCCAATGACTGAATGGAATTCCAAGAGTCTTTATCCCGACAGAAAGGCGGTGTAACGTTTGATTGAAGAAATGTCATTGGTTCGCTTATACGGGGAAACCAAAACCTTGGATCAGGTGCTGCTGAACTGTATGGGAAGCGGCCAATTCCACCCGGAACACCCCGCGCAGCTCGCCGGAAACGTAGGGGGCTTCGCGCTCCTGTCGGAAGAAAATCCCTATAAGCCCATGCTGGCCACGGCGCGTGAAATCGTAGGCGCGGCCGGCTTAAAAGCGGCGGATTTTTTGGAACAGGGCGACGGCGAGGAGACGGACGGCGAGGAAACAGAACAGGAGAAATCCCTCAAAAAAGAGGCCCTGGATCTGCTGCTGGATTTTGCCAACAAAACGGAGAATTACACCCAGCTGATCGAAAAACTCCAGAGCTTCAGCAGTGAATTTGAAAAACTGTTCGCGTGTAAATATTTAAAGATCCGCTTCGGGCGTCTGCCCGCGGAAAGCTTCGCCAAATTGGATCAGTTTTCCGGAGAAAAATTCCATTTCTTCTCCCTGACGTCGGATCAGCATTATCATTGGGGCTTCTTCGTGACCACGGAAGAGGCTGTGGCGGAGGTGGAGGACATCTTCGCCGCGCTGTCCTTCCATATGGAGGGAAAAGAAGGCGGTTTTACCCTGTTATCGGAAGAGAACCCCTACAGACTGATTTTGGCCAATATGAGAGAAGTGGCGGAGATGGCGGAGCTGGAACTGGAGCTGACCGCTCATGAAGCGCTGGATAAATCCGCGGCGGAGGAATTGGATAAATTCATCCTTACCTTCCGGGAAGAATTGATGACGCTGGCGAACCGCCGGAAGCAGCTGGAGGATCTGGCCGCGAAGAGCCGCGAATCCCTGACCATTCTGGACCGGCTGAATACCCTGGACGCCAACTTTGACGAATTGTTCGATTGGGAATATGTCAAGATACGCTTCGGGCGCCTGCCTGTGGACAGCTTCGCCAAACTCGATTATTACGCGGATAAGCTGTTCCTGTTCTTTTCCTTATCCAACGACAAGCGCTATCACTGGGGCTTCTTTGTGACGACCCCGGAGGCTATGGCGGAGGTGGAGGATATCTTCGCCGCGCTGTACTTTGAGCGCGTCTGGATCCCGGATACCATCCGCGGCAAGCCGGAAGCGGCCCGGCATACCGTGGAAAACGATCTGAGCCAAATGAAAAATGAAATCGCGGATCTGGATCAAAAAATTTCCGCTCTGGTTCAGGAGAACAAGGCGTTTTTTCTGCGGGCTTATGTCACGCTGGATCAGCTCAACCGCTCCTTTGAGATGCGGAAATACGTGGGTGTGTACCGGGAATCGTTCCTTTTGACAGGCTTCATTCCCAAACGGGAGGAAGCGAATTTCGCTTCTCTGTTCATGGGCGTTCACAATCTGACGCTCACTTTCCAGCCTCATGACAGCGACAAGCGTCTGCAAACGCCCACAAAGCTGAGGAACAACTGGTTTTGCAAGCCTTTTGAGATGTTTGTGGATATGTATGGCACGCCGGGTTACAACGAGTTGGATCCCACCGCCTTTCTGGCGGTCACCTATACATTGCTCTTCGGCGTTATGTTCGGCGACCTGGGGCAAGGCGCCGCCATCGCCGGCTTGGGGCTCCTGCTCTGGCGGATGAAGCGCATGCCTTTCGGGAAGATACTGATGCGGATCGGCGCGTGTTCATCCCTGTTCGGGCTTCTGTACGGCTCGGTCTTCGGCTTGGAGGATGTTCTGGATCCGTTGTACCGCGCCTTGGGGTTTGCGTCCAAACCGGTGCATATTATGGAACCGGTCACGATCAACAATCTGTTGATGGTGGCCGTCGGCGCGGGCGCGGTTCTGATCATTATTTCTATGATACTGAATATTATTACCGGCGTCCGGAACGGGGATTTGGAACGGGCGGTCTTCTCCAACAACGGGCTGGCCGGGCTGGTGTTTTACGGCGGAATTTTGGCGGGCATCGTGTCTATGCTCGCCGGAGGCCCGAATCTGTTTACCGCGCCTTACATCGCCGGGTTTATCGTATTGCCGGTTCTGGTGATTTTTTTCAAGGAATCCCTGGGGCGCCTGGTGGAAAAAACCGGCGGCTTTCTGCCGGAGAACGACGGCGTCGGCAGTTTTGCCGTGGAGGGGTTCTTCGAGTTGTTTGAAGTGGTCCTGAGCTTCGTTACCAATACGCTGTCATTCCTGCGGGTGGGCGGTTTCGTCGTCAGCCACGCCGGCATGATGGGCGTGGTGCTCACCCTGTCGGAAATGTCGCGAAGTACGGGGAGCGTTCTGGTATTGATCGTGGGCAACGTTTTTGTCATAGCGCTGGAAGGCTTCATTGTGGGCATTCAGATACTGCGCCTGGAATTTTACGAGTTATTCAGTCACTGCTTTGAAGGACAGGGGAAACCCTACAGTCCCATTGGGAGCAACAGCCAATAAAGAGCCGGACGCGCCCTGTTTCGCGCCGGCAGAATGGAGTGAACCATATGAATATCCTGAATACCTTTGCCATCTTTCTTATTCCGTCCATCGTCCTTCTGTTGATTTTGACGCCGCTATTTCCTGTGCTGCGGGGCGGAATGACGGGAGCGAAGGCCCGGCGCCGGGTCGTCGCCAATTTGTCTGTATTCGTCATCGTCTGTCTGCTGGGGATCATTATCCCCTTGAGCAGGGTTTCTTTCGCGGCGGAAGCGGCGCAGGCCGCGGCGGAACCCGGGAATCTCTCTATTGTGGGAACCAATGCCCAGGCGCTGGGCTTCCTGGCGGCGGGGCTGGTTACCGGGATGGCCTGCATCGGGAGCGGCATTGCGGTGGCGGCGGCGGCGCCGGCGGCCATCGGCGCGGTGTCTGAGAACGCCAACGCTTTTGGCAAAGCCATCATCTTCGTGGTGTTGGGCGAAGGCATCGCTATCTATGGGCTTTTGATTTCTATTTTGATCATCAACCGGTTATGAGACGGCGCCCATGAGAATTTTTTTGATCAGCGACAATACGGATACCCTGATGGGAATGCGCCTGGCCGGGATTGAAGGCGTGCTGGCCTTCACGAAAGAAGAAACGGAAGCGGCTGTTATGGAAGCGGTGAACAATCCGGCCATCGGGATCCTGCTCATTACAGCCAACCTGGTTTCTCTGTGCGCGGATTTAATCCATGACAGGAAGCTGAATTATAAGCGCCCGCTGGTAGTGGAGGTTCCCGACAGGGAGGGCGGCGGAAGCATCGTTTCCGCCTTGGAACGGTATATCGGGGAAGCCGTTGGAATCCGGCTGTGAAATGAGGTGAGCAAATGGCAGAGATGCAACAGCAGCAGCCTGACGTATGGGTCAAAATCGAACACTTCCGGCGCAGTATTATGGAAGAGGCGCGTGTCCGGCGTCAGGAAATTACGCAGAAAATGAACGAATATCACGCCGCGGAACTGGACCGTTATAAAGACACCGCCCAAACGGATTCTGACCTGACGCTGCGGGAGGAAAAGGAGAAAATCACCCTTGAGTTCTCCCGGAAGCTTGCCATAAAGCGCCGTGAATTGAAGGGCCGTCTTTACGCGGAACGGGAAAAACGCCGGCAGGCTGTTTTTGACAAAGCGGGCGAGCGCTTGCTTGACTTCGCCCAAAAACCGGAATACGGCGCCTTTTTGCGGAGAAAGGCCGAAGAAGCGTCCGCGCTGGCCGAAGGCGCCCCGCTCCGGATATTGATTTGTCCCCGGGATATGATCTGGAAAGACGCGCTGGAGAAAGCCTGCCCCTGCTCGGTGGAGGCCGCGGACAATATCCGGCTGGGCGGTTTTTTCGCTGATAACGGCAAGGGTATGCTGGTAGACGAAACCTTGGACAGCGCCCTGGAAGAACAGAAGGAGTGGTTCTACAGCGCTTCCGGATTAGCGAGCGAATGAGTGAGTGAGCGAGTGAGTGAGTGATGGGGTGGGGGTTTCAGAGTGGACGACTTGAAAGTATTCTCTGTCAACGGGCCGGTGGTTACGGTTCTGAACGCGCCGGAGCTCCAGATGATGGAGCTGGTGTATGTGGGAAACAAACGTCTGGTGGGCGAGGTCATCGCCACGAGCCGGGAAAAAACAACCATACAAGTATATGAGGAGACCACAGGGCTGACCCCCGGGGAGGCGGTGCGCGGTACGGGCGCGCCTCTGAGCGCCCAATTGGGGCCGGGGATCGTCAGCAATATTTTTGACGGGATAGAGCGCCCCCTGCGCGAGCTCGCCCGGCAATCCGGCGCCTTCATCAGCGTGACAGCCGGCGCCGGCGCCGGTTCCCTGGACGGCGCGAAACTCTGGGACGTGAAGATCACGGCGCGGGAGGGCGAATCCTTTAGCGAGGGGCAGATCTACGCCACCTGTCAGGAGACCCAGCTCATCGAACACAGAATGATGGTCCCCCCCGGCATATCGGGCAGGATCTCTTACGCGGCGCCTTCCGGCAGTTATCGCGTCAACGATGTGGTGGTGAGGCTGGAACTGGCGGACGGCAGCCTCAAGGATTTGACCCTTTGCCAGAACTGGCCGATCCGGACGCCGCGGCCTGTGCGCGGACAGATCCCCATTTCCATGCCCTTGATTACCGGCCAGCGGGTGGTGGATTCTGTTTTTCCCATCGCCAAAGGCGGGACGGCCGCCGTTCCGGGCGGATTCGGAACGGGGAAGACGCTGACCCAGCATCAGCTGGCCAAATGGTGCGACGCCGACATCATTGTCTATGTGGGCTGCGGAGAACGGGGCAACGAAATGACCCAGGTGCTGGAGGAGTTCTCGGAACTGGAGGATCCCAAATCCGGCCGGCCGCTGATGGAACGCACCATTCTGATCGCCAACACCTCCAATATGCCGGTGGCCGCGCGGGAGGCCTCGATTTATACAGGGGTCACCCTGGCGGAATATTTCCGGGACATGGGCTACCATGTGGCCATCATGGCCGATTCCACCTCCCGGTGGGCGGAGGCTCTGCGGGAGATATCCGGGCGGCTGGAGGAAATGCCGGCGGACGAGGGCTTCCCGGCCTATCTGTCCTCCCGCATTTCGCAGTTCTACGAGCGCGCGGGCATGGTCGCCACCATGAACGAAAAGGAGGCTTCCATCTCCATCATCGGGGCGGTATCGCCTCAGGGCGCGGATTTTTCCGAACCGGTCACCCAAAACACCAAACGCTTCGTCCGCTGCTTCTGGGCTCTGGACAAAGCGCTGGCTTATGTGCGGCATTATCCCGCCATCAACTGGATGGACAGCTACAGTGAGTACGCGGAGGAACTGGCCGATTGGTACAAGCGGAACGTAGGCCCGGAATTTTTGACCTACCGGCAAGAGCTGATGAGCATCCTCAATGAGGAAAACAAGCTGATGGAAATCGTCAAACTCATCGGATCCGATGTGCTGCCGGATGATCAGAAGCTGATCATTGAGATTGCCAAGCTGGTCCGCACGGGCTTTTTGCAGCAAAACGCCTATCACGCGGAGGACGCCTACGTCCCTTTGGCGAAGCAGCTCAAGATGATGGAAATCATCCTTTACCTGTACAAATCGGTCAAAACCGCCATCGCGGGCACGGCGGAGGATCAGCGCAGCAACCTGGCTTTGTCGGAAATTATGGAAACGGGGATTTTTTACGAAATCGCCAAGATAAAATATGAGACGCCCAACGACCGGCCGGAGCTTTTTGACGGCTATAAGCAGCGGATAGACCACGTCCTCGAAATTACAAAGAAAGGAAACGCCGGCAATGAGCATAGCTTTAACGGGAATCCGTGAAATCAACGGCCCGTTGTTGATTCTGGATGGGGTATCCTCAGTGGGATACGATGAAATGGTCCGGTTGGATCTGGCGGACGGGAGCCGCCGGCTGGGCCGGGTGGTGCAGCTGGAGGGCAGCCGCTGTGTCATACAGGTGTTCGAGGGGACCAGCGGCCTGTCTCTGTCCAACATAAGCGCCCGGTTCCTGGGGCGGCCCATGGAACTCGCCTTGTCCCCGGAACTCCTGGGCCGCACATTTAACGGCGCGGGGCAGCCGATAGACGGGCTGGGGCCCTTGTACGCCAAAAAAAAAGCGGACATCAACGGAATGCCCATCAACCCGGTTTCCCGGGTGTATCCCAAGAACTATATTCACACAGGCGTCTCATCCATTGACGGACTGATTACCCTGATCCGGGGACAGAAGCTGCCTATTTTTTCCGGATCCGGCATGCAGCACAACAAATTGGCCGCCCAGATCGTGCGTCAGGCCAACATCGGTGAAAAAGGCGAAAGCTTCGGCATCGTGTTTGCCGCCATCGGCGTAAAGCATGATGTGGCTGACTATTTTCGGCGTTCCTTCGAGGAATCGGGCATCATGGAACATACGGTGATGTTCCTGAATCTTTCCAACGATCCCATCATCGAGCGCATACTGACGCCCCGCTGCGCGCTGACAGCGGCGGAATACCTGGCCTTCGAGCATGGGATGCACATTTTGGTCCTTATGACGGATATCACTGCCTATTGTGAAGCCCTGCGGGAATTCAGCTCTTCCAAGGGGGAAATCCCCGGCAGGAAGGGGTACCCCGGCTACCTGTATTCCGACTTGGCCTCGCTGTACGAACGGGCGGGAATGATTCAAGGCCGGGAAGGATCCGTGACTCAGATTCCCATTCTGACCATGCCCAACGACGACATCACCCATCCCATCCCGGATCTGACCGGCTATATTACGGAGGGGCAAATCGTGCTGGACCGTTCTTTGGATCAGAAGGGGATCTATCCGCCGGCGTCGGTGCTGCCGTCCCTGTCGCGCCTGATGAAGGACGGAATCGGCGAGGGATATACCAGAGCCGACCATTCGGGGGTTTCTAACCAGCTGTTCGCGGCTTACGCCTATGTGCAGGACGCCCGCGCGCTGGCTTCCGTTATCGGGGCGGAGGATTTGACGGCGACGGATCAGAAATACTTGAAATTCGGGGATGCCTTTGAGCGGCAGTTTCTGTCTCAGCAGTTCGATGAAAACCGTTCGATTGAGCAAACCCTCGACTTGGGATGGCGGCTTTTGTCCATGCTGCCCAGGGAAGAGCTCAGCCGCGTGGACGACGAGCTGCTGGAACAATATTATGTCCATGAGGATTCCGGCGAAACGGCGGAATCCGAGGCGGCGGCAGGCGGCGACGCCCGATGAGCACTCAAATTTTTGCCACCAAGGGCAACCTGATGGCTTCCAAGAGATCCCTGGAATTATCCTCCATGGGTTACGAGCTGCTGGACCGGAAACGGAACATTCTGATCCGGGAAATGATGCTGCTGCTGGACCACTCCAAACAGTTGCGCAGCCAGATCGAGGACACGTATAAAAACGCCTATGCCGCCCTGGAAAGGGCCAATCTGACCTTGGGCGCGGTGGGGGACATCAGCCGGGCCGTACCCTTGGACGACGGCGTGGGGCGGATCCGCTTCCGCAGTGTGATGGGCGTGGATCTGCCCATGGTGGATTACGAAGAATCCCCCCGGGAGCTGGCTTACGGCTTTCACCGCAGCAATTCACTGCTGGACTACGCGTACCAGTGTTTCTGCGAGGTCAAGAATATGACCGTTCTGCTGGCGGAAATCGAAAACAGCGCATTCCGTCTCGCTCACGCCATTATCAAAACCCAACGGAGGGCGAACGCGCTGAAAAACGTCAGCATTCCCCGGCTGAAAGGCGTGGTCAAGTACATCACCGACGTATTGGAAGAAAAAGAGCGGGAGGAATTCTCCCGCCTCAAGGTCATCAAGCGCCAGAAACAGCAATAGTTTGCGTTCACGCCTCACGGTTGACCGACGTCAAACCGCGGGCGGCAGAATGCCGCCCCTACGACACCGGAATGGTGCATCTGTAGGGGCGGCATCCTGCCGCCCGTGACCGTCCGGAAACAACAAAAATCGGCCTGTGCAATTGTGCGCATCCGTTCCCCGTCATTCCGGGCTTGACCCGGAATCCAGGTTCCGTCTCATTGACCTGATCGCAGCATTAACGGCCTTGGCGGAACTACTTATCAAGCTTTATGACCGCTGGAAACAGCGTAAGAAAGAAGATAAGCCGCCATA
>JAISDM010000031.1 GCA_031264885.1 Peptococcaceae bacterium
CTCGTCCGTTTTCTGGATTTCAACGATTGCGGCGGGGGCGCTCATAACAGCGACTCCATTCCCGGCATTCTTGCCGTCGCCGAGTGTGAGAAGGCGAGTGGCCGGGATTTGCTGACATCCGTGGTGGTCTCGTATGAACTGGGAGCCAGGGTGACGGAAGCGACCGGGAAGTCTTGGGGCGAATCCCTTGGGGCGAAGGGCTGGACGCCTGATTTCAGAGGCGGATTGAATATGCCGCCTTCCCTGGGACGGCTGATGAAACTGAGTGAATCCCAAATAGCAAACGCGATCGGCATCTGCGCGTCTCACAGTCTTCCCCTGGGGATCTTGGATACGGATAACGAAGAAAACACCATGTCCAAGAATTTGCGCTTCGGCTTCGTCTCATACAGCGCCGTCATGGCCTGCCAGCTGGCGGCAAGGGGGTTTACCGGGCCTGAGCGGGTCGTCGAAGGGGAGAACGGTGTGGGGCAGGTGGTGCTGCAAGGCAATATAAACATTGACCGCATGACGGATTTCAGCGGCTGGCGGATTCTTCAAACCAGGCATAAGTACCTTCCCGCCAATATCAGTTCCATCGCGCATATTCTGGCTACGCTTTCTATTGTCAACGCGCATGACCTGAAGCCCGAACAGATTCAATCGGTACGCGTCAGAGCCGGTCTCAAAGAATCCCGGCACACCACATGGTTCGGAAAGAAATATCCCCGCAACGCGGAGAGCGCGGATCACAGCGCCTTCTACGCCAACGCCGTCGCCATTAAGGAACATGCTTACGGGCCGGAATCCTTCGATCCCGACAAATTCACCGATCCTGTTGTGCTTGACCTGATCGAGAAAATCACTGTGGAGCCGGATCCGTCCATCCCGGAAAGAGGCCGTGGGGGCATCTCCGAAATCACGACCACGGACGGCCGCAGATTTGAGAAGCGCATCGACATACCTCACGGATTTGGCGACGATCCTCTCACCGACGCGGAACTGGAAAGCAAGTTCGGGAAAATGGCCGCGAAGTACATGGGCGACGCGCAGATTCATAAGATATTTGATACCGTTTGGAATCTGGAAGAAGTAAACAATGTGGAAGATTTGACCTCGCTGATGGTGTTCGGCTCGGCCGGCGGCGTTGATTCCGGAAACCTATAGGTTATGCGTGTGGGACTGGGTTACGGTCTCGGCATTGTGGCGGGATTCGGCTTCTATGGTTTCGTCCTGGGCTACGGCCTCGCGCCTTTCGGCGCCGCGGTCCCGGGCACGGTATACTTCCTGTCCGGCATATGGAAGAAACGAAAATCTCTGGTTGAGAGACTGAATTAAATGGATCTCCGCAATAAGGCGCGGATGGCTGCCCCGTCATTCCGTTCATAGAAGAGAACTACAATGTGGCCGCGAACCAAAGCGGCCGCGCCCTCTGCGGCTTCTCGGCAGGCGGCGGCGTGTCCCATTACGGTTTGCTGTACTATTCCGATTGGTTTGATTACTTCGGCATTTGGGGCTGCGGTGAATCCACCACGGTTCCGGGTGATTTCAACGCATATGTGGATTATATCAAGGACTATGCGGATTATGCGGGCAAGGGCCGGGAGGATGAGGTCGTCTCCATAGGCGTCGGTTCCTACGATGTGGCGCGCGCCGGCGGTTATACAGTGGACGGCGGGACGGACGCGGCGCAGACGATCCGCTACGACCATACATACCGCGCGTACATGGGTCTTCGCGATGTGATTGGGATTGAAAACCTGTATTGGTACAATGGCGCCGGTCAGCATGACGGCACCACCAGCGCCTGGCTGCAGAACATCTTCTTCAATAAACATCTGTGGTCAAAGGAGACCGCCGCCGCCGCGTCCTTGGACGCGCCGCCGTCGGATGATCACCCCTTCACGGATGTGACCGCGTCGGACTGGTTCTCTGAGGCTGTCGTGTACGCCTACAAGAACAGCCTGATGAAAGGCGTCTCCGGCGGCGAGTTCGCGCCCCTTGACGCCACCACCCGCGCCACAGCCGCGACGGTTCTCTGCCGGCTCGACGGTGAGCCCGCCGTTACCGGCACGAACAGCTTCACAGATCTGACTCAGGATTGGTACAAGAGCAGTGTGCAATGGGCCGTGAATAACGGCATTATGACCGGCGCAAGCGCGACGGCTTTTGACCCGAACGGAAGCGTGACCCGCGAGGGATTGGCGGTTCTGCTGCATCGCTGCGCCCAGTACAAAGGCTACGATGTCTCCGCCCGGGCGGATCTCTCCGGCTATGCCGACGTTGACCGGATCAACCCCGCGGCCCTTGAATCCATGCGGTGGGCAATTGCCGCCGGTCTCAACATTGGCGAGACCGAGACGGCGCTGAACCCCACGGCCGTCTGTACCCGCGCAGTCTTCGCCAGCGTCATGACGCGCTTTAACGAGATATATCGCTGACGATCCCAGTTTGGCGGAAGGCATCGGCAGAATGCCGCGTCTGTAGGGGCGGCATTCTGCCGCCCGTCTTTGAATAAGACGCGAATCATTGATATATCCTCGATATTGGTCGAAAATTCTGCCAACAATAGTGTGGCCGCACAAAAAATCAAACAGGAAGGAAAGATTTGCTTATGAGTTTCGATTTGTATGACATTGTATGGCCAAGCGGAAAGTGTACCGTACCTCTCCAAAAGCTCGCGAAACGCCTGGACACGCTGGAGGGCAAGGTCGTCGCTGAACTGTGGTCCTGGACCTTCAAGGGCGACATCATGTTCAACGCGTTTGAGGCTGAACTGTCCAGGCTGTATCCGGGTATCCAATTCATCAGTTGGCGGGAATTCGGTGAAATTCATGGAGCAAACGAACGAGAGGTTCTGGACGCTTTGCCGGAAAAGCTCAAGCGATTTGGCGTTGACGCGGCCATCACCGGTGTGGGCGGGGGCGCAAGCGGTGTCGCCGCCGATGTGCGGTGCAGTATTCTGGTCGAGAATCTGGGGATTCCCACAGTAACCGTCGTTACCGACAGCTTCCTTTCCCCAGGTAAGTCAACGGCCAAGGGATTAGGTATGCCTAACCTGCCGTTCACCTCCCATCCGGGGCATTCTCTGTTGGCGGCCGACGAGCAGGTGTACAAAAACGCCGCCGGAATTATGACCGGCGAAGTCGTCCAGGGACTGACCGCGCAGCCCGCGGAAATAAATGATAATATAAAAGAGCCGGAAATGCGGGACATTATCTTTTCAGGTACATTCGAAGAGGTAAACAGGTATTTCTATACCCATGAGTTCAGCGACGGTCTGCCAATTGTTCCGCCCACCATTGAAAAGGTGGAGGAGTTCCTCAAATTCACCGACCGGTCCGCTGCGGAGGTCGTTGGGGTCGTCCAGCCCGATATGCGCGAAGCGACCCTATGGAACATCGCCGTCAACGGCGTTATGAGCGGCTGCCGACCGGAGTACATGCCTGTACTCGTTTCGATTATTGAGGCAATGCTCATTCCGGAATTCGCGCAGGAGCATCTTGGCCATTCTCCCGGCATGGAGGATCTGATCATTATTAACGGCAAGATCATTAAGGATTTAGATTTCAACTACACTCAGGGCGTTTTTCGTCCCGGCCCCCAGTCCAACACCAGCATCGGCCGTTTCTGGCGCATGTACTTGCATAATGTGGCGACATTTGTGCTCCATAAGGCGGATAAGAGTACTTTCGGCGACGGATTCCGCAATATTCTTGCCGAAAACGAGGATTTTGCGGCCAGTGTGGGCTGGGAACCCATGAGTACCGACTGGGGCTGCAAGCCCGGGGATAATCTCATTACACTTACATCCTTTACCGAGAAAACACAGGCCATCCAGGTTGGCGCGCCGACTGCGGAAGGGGTTCTGGAAAATATAGAAAAACGTATGGCGGACAACAATTTGTTTATCGAGCATTTCTTCCGGGGTGTGAGGACAAGACCCGTAGTGATTCTGCCGCCTAATGTGGTGCGAATCCTGGCGGATGCCGGCTACACGAGGGCAAAGGTGAAACAGCATTTCTACGAAAATGCCAGAGTTAAACTCAGCAGACTCGGAACGGCTGCCTTGACCCGCTTCTATGAAGGGATTGACGCCGGTAACTGGCCGGAACAGATCGGCTCGACCAAGGATCTGGACCGTTACGTACAGATGGTATCCGATCCGGACGCGTTTCAAATCGTCGTCAGCGGCGACAACGGAAGGGATCATGTGCTGATCGGCGCCCAGAACGGAGTCATCGGCCCGCCAGTGTGCAAGAAGATTGAATTACCGGCGAACTGGGACGCCTTGCTGAGCGAAGCCAAGAAGATATAACGTCCGCTGCCGTTAATGCATCAAAGCTCCCATCTCAGTGGGAGTTTTTTTGGTTGGAATTGGTATGAAATTCAATTAAAATATCACAAATATCGTCTATGTTGATTATTAACCCGGTTTATGCTAAAATCGTGACAGAGAGGAGGGGTAATCAGTCGTGCCGGAAAATATACATGATAAGGGCTACAAGCGCATTTTATCAAAGAAACGGAACTTCCTTGATCTGCTCAAGCACCACATTAAGGCTCAATGGGTAAACCGGATAAGCGAAGATGATCTGGAATTGGTCAACGGCGAGTTCATCTTAAAGGATTTTCGCGATAAAGAAGCGGATATTATATATAGAGCCAGAATAGGCGCGCAAGACGTCGTTTTCTACGTTCTCTTGGAACTGCAGTCTGGGGTGGACCAGACGATGCCATTCCGGTTGCTGATTTATATGGTGGAACTGCTGCGCCGTGTCTTTGCGGACGCGGATGAGGATACTCGTGAGTTGAAATCGTTTCGGCTGCCGGCTGTGGTTCCGATTGTACTGTACAACGGCGGCAGCGAGTGGAGCGCGGTTCACAGTTTCAAGGAATATTTGGCGGAATACGCGTTATTCGCGCCATATATCATAGACTTTCGTAGACTTAAGGAGAAGGTGATCCTATGGTTTACGCTATTGAACGGATGATTGATGAAATTGAGGAAAAAGCCCGAGAAGCAGGAGAAAAAACGGGCAGAGAAGCAAGGGAAGAAGAAATAGTAAAAAATCTGCTGGTACTGGGCGTTTCGATTGATACGGTTCATGAGGCGTCCGGTATGAGTTTGGATGAAATCGAACGTCTTCATAACGGGTTGCTTTCCTGATCCGTGTCCCATGGCAACGGCCCTCCGCCGGGTATATGTCAGGACACGCGGTCGTCCCGGTAGTCGATGGCGGCAATGCCATAACGCTTGGATTTGACGGCGCCTCTGGCGGTTTCCCGCAGGTCAAATCCGCTGTCCGGCGCTTGGACGACGGACTCCGCGCACTCCAGCATGTCGCTGACGCGCCGGGTGTCGGAATTTGGTACGCCGTGCCCGTCGCACAGGCAGTCGAATTCGTCGGCGCGCGTCACGAGATTTGCCAGTTCTCTGCGAAACGCGGCGACTGTGGCGTATTCCCTGCCTGGCGTTTCGGGCCGCAGCGCCGCGCGGAACGAGGTCGGGAACGGATCCATCAAAGCGTCGCCGGAGAATAAGACGCGATCCCGGCGGTCGAGAAAACACATCCCGCCGGGGCTGTGACCGGGCATCAGGATGGCTTCGATTTCACAGCCGCCCAAGTCAAATATTTGATGATTGGCAATTTCACGTATTTCGTATGGCCGGAACGGTATCCGGTCAGTGTCGTCGAAGAAGGAACGGTCGACCGCCTTGCCGACGAACTCATTCCACCGTTCCTCATACTGAAACGCCCGCAGAAGCGGCGCGTCCAAAAAACTGATATAGACGGCTTCAAACGCGCTGTTGCCCAGCGTGTGGTCGGCGTGAAAATGCGTGTTGACCACCGTGAGCGGCTTGCCGCCGGAAAGCCGTCCGG
>JAISDM010000099.1 GCA_031264885.1 Peptococcaceae bacterium
GTGGACCCGGCGAAGGTTACCCGTTCGGCGCTGCAGAACGCGGCCTCCATCGCGGCCCTCCTGCTGACCACCGAGTGCCTGGTGGCGGACAAGCCGGAAGAGAACGCCGCCGCGGCCGCAGCCAACATGGCCGGCATGGGAGGCATGGGCGGCGGCATGATGTAAGGCGCAAGTACAAAGGCGCCATTCCGGTCAAGCCGGGGAATGTCCCGGTCGTCATTCCGGGCTTGTCCCGGAATCCAGGGTCTTTTATCCCCAGAACAGCAAAAAGGCTGTCCGCCATTGGCGGACAGCCTTTGACTCGTCTTTGACAGGCCGTTATTTTTTAAAATTTTCCTGATGGCATTCTGATAGAAAACAGAGTATACTGAAATTGAGTATGATGAAGAAAAGCGAGGATGAAAACCTATGGGTGATGAAGAAAAAATGAATGTCATTGAGCTTGATTCAGACGGCTTGCCAAAGATACTGCCCGCATATGACGACGCGATCTTTAAAGCGATGCTGACCCACGCCGATGCTCTGCCCGCCCGCGTGGATATTCTTACCGCTTTCCTGAATCGCAACGTGAAATCCGCAACCGTTAAGAACGTGGAACTGCCGAGTAAAGATACTCAAGTAAAGCAAGAGAAATTCGATGTGAACTGTGCGATAGACGATGGCAGTCAGATTGCCGTCGAGATGCAAGCCAACTCAATGGCGGGTGATAACGCCGCTAACCGTCACGTCAATATCCGCAACCGCAGTGTCTACGGCTTGTGCGACCTCCATTCCAGCCAACCGGGACGCGGCATAGCGTATGCCTCTTTTGTGCGAAGCTATCAAATCACCATTTGCGGCTACTCCATATTTGAAGGAACGCACGATTTGGTGGAAACATTCACTTTGCGTAATCGGCGCGGCAAGGAACTGACTGACGCAATCACCGCGATGTTTATGGACTTATCTATGTCGCCGAGTATCATAAAGAAATCCGTGGCGGATATGATCGCCGCCGAAATGTGGGCAGTATTTCTTGCGGGCGCCAACAAACCGGCTTATCAAAAAATAATTCAAGACATCACCTCAAAAAGGGAGGGAATTGCCGTGGCAAACGAGATATTGGAAGCTATCAGTCAGAACGCCGAAGAACGCGCGCGTTACCATTCACGCAAGATGTGGGCGCAAGACCGCGAACATGATTTAGCTATTGCCAGAAATGAAGGTCACAAAGAAGGCGTTCAAGAATTGGCGGAGTTAATACAAAAAGGTTATTCTGTGAACGAGGCGCTGGATATAATTTCTAAGAAATAGGATCAAAACGGGAACAGCAAACAAAAATCTCCATTTCAAAAAACCATGTCATGAAAAGCGCCAAAAAAGCCTGTTGAATCCAGATATAGGAAATCGTCTGGGCAAAGGTCATGGGAAACGCGGCAGAGTTCGCTTTATAAAACGCCACGAAGGCGAATATCTCCATTATTATGGTTCGCCGAACGCTACGGCGATCGTCATCTTCGTGGCGGGCATCGTTACGGGTACCTTCTATAACATAATGGTCACGTCTAACTATTCGTTGATATCCGCCATGTGCGCTTATCCGGAGGAGGAGTCTTTGCTGTCGTCCAACCGGATGACCGGCAGCAATGCCGGCAGGATGATTGCGGGATATCTGGTGCCGGTCGTGGTGGTTGCCATGCTGCCCGCGCTCAGGAACATGACTTATATTTTGATCAGCGTTCTTTGTTCCGGATTTATGCTGATCACATATCTGATCCACTTTAAGATTTCCGAGGGATTTGAAGGCAATGGGAAGGTTGGAACCGCGAGCGGCGAGCGCCTGACGGTTAAGGAAATGGCTGCGGCGGTGGCGGCGACGCCGCAGATCATTGCGCTTATACTGGCGAATGTAAACAGTACGGTCAACGCGTTTTTGCTGCCGGGACTCATGATATCTTTCCCTCTTTCAGAGGGGAAGTCATACAGACTGCGTCTGCCACCCCTCCAAGGAGAGGAGGGGAATTAAGGCGCCTGATTTCCAAACCGCAATTGCGGAGCGGTATATTGACAATCTATCGCCTGAGAGTGCATAATGAGATAAGATTTGGAACATTTTAATTATTCATCAAACAAGGGGGCGGCAATGAGACAGAGGATTAACAGTATACCCGGTTACACGGCTTCGGACGCGCTGAACGACGCGCTGTTCCGCGCCGGCGTGTCCCATATCTTTGTGAATTCCGGGACGGATTATCCGCCCATCATCGAGAGTTGGGCAAAATTTGAGGCGCAGGGCAAGCCTAAGCCGGAGATTATCATCAGTCCGCACGAGTATGTGGCGATGAGCGCGGCTCAAGGCTATGCTCAGGCCACGGGGCAGCCTCAGGCGGTGTTTGTGCATGTGGACGTGGGTACGCAGAATTTGGGCGGCGCCATACATAACGCGTTTCGGTGCCGCGTCCCTGTGTTCGTGCTGGCCGGACTGTCTCCCTATACCCTTGAGGGGGAACTGCCGGGCGGGCGCGATTCCTATATCCAGTATATTCAGAATGCCGCGGATCAGGCGGGGATCGTCCGCGGCTATACCAAACTGGACTTTGATCTTCGCAGCGGCAAAAACACGCAGCAATTGGTCTATCGGGCGCTTCAGCTGGCGAAGAGCGCCCCTTGCGGGCCGGTCTATATGACCGCGACCCGGGAGGCGCTGGAAGAAGAGGGCTGGGATATCGGCGGCGGTATGGATGATTCCTGGCGGCCTGTGGCGGCTATGGGGCTGGACGGCCGGACGGCAGGCGCCTTGGCGGCCGCGTTGGCGCAGGCCGAAAAACCTCTGGTCATCACATCATACCTCGGCAGAAACAAGGAAAGCGTGGGGGAATTGGTTCGGCTCTGCGAGCGTTTGGCCGTTCCGGTGGCGGAAATGGTTCCGAGTTATATGAATTTTCCCATGAAACATCCCATGTATTTTGGCGGGCAGGTTCACGAGTTCCTTAAGGAAAGCGATTTGATATTGGTGATTGACTGCGATTTGCCTTGGACGCCGGCGTTTATGTCGCCAAAAGAAGGATGCCGGGTATTTTATCTGGACATAGATCCGATCAAGGAGCATATCCCGCTTTGGTATATTCCCGCCGAGATGTCGATCCGGGCGGATTCGGGCGCCGCGCTGCGGCAGTTGAATGAAATCATCGGCCGGGACGCCGGGGCGCTGAATCTGGATGAAGGGAAGATCGCCGAGAGAAGAAAAACCCTGGAAAAACGCCATTCGGAAATGGCGGAGAAACGGAACAAGGAAGAAGCGCAGGGGGGCGTTTATTCGGCGTATCTGACGGCTTGTATCCGGGAAATCATTGATGACGACACGATCATACTCAATGAAACCATAACGGATCGTCCCATTGCGGACGGACACTTGCCCCGGTCGAAGCCGGGCACGCTGTTTGGCAGCGGCGGCAGTTCCCTGGGCTGGTTCGGCGGAGCGGCCGTCGGCGTCAAGCTGGCTTGCCCGGATAAAGACGTGGTGGCGCTGGCCAGCGACGGTACTTTTGTTTTTTCCTGTCCTACCGCGGTTTATTGGATGGCGCGCCGGTACAAAACTCCGTTTTTGACGGTGATTTACAACAATCAGGGCTGGAACGCCCCGAAGATGATTACGAAGGGCCAGCACCCGGACGGTTATGCCGCGAAAAGCGGCAATTTCTGGACGAGCTTTCAGCCGTCGGCGGCGCTGGACCGCATCGCTGAGGCGGCGGGCGGCGCGTTCGCCAGGACCGTCACTGCCCCGGAGGAGATCCTTCCGGCGCTCCGCGAAGGGAAAAAAGCGGTGGAGAACGGGACGGCGGCGGTTATTAACGTGCTGCTGCCGCCGGTATGATGAAAGAATAGGAGGCGCGGAGATGAAAGCTGCGATATTGGGCGCCGGGGCGATGGGTTCCCTGGTGGGCGCGCACTTGAAAAAAGGGGGCGCCGAGGTATATTTTATTGATGTGAACGCGGAACATATTCAAGCGGTGGCTAAAGACGGTCTGTACATGGAGATCGAGGGAGCAAAGGATCCGGAAATCGTCCGCCCGGACGGAGCGGCTGTGAACGGCGGCGATATCGGCGTCTGCGACGCGGTGGTATTGCTGGTAAAAGCCGTGAATACCGCGGAAGCCGTGGAGACGAACAAGGCGCTGTTCGGTAAAGACACCGTCATTCTGACGCTGCAGAACGGTTTGGGCAACGCGGACGCGCTGAAACCGTATTTCAGCGAGGATATCATCGGATACGGTGTGCTTAAGGCATCCGCGCTGCTGTTCGCGCCGGGGAAAATTTACGGTTCCGTGCGGTTTCAGGGCAGTTCCCACGGCGTGTCCTTCGCGCCTCTGAACTGGAACACACCGCGTAAGGCGGTATTTGACGAGGTGGCGTCCATTCTGACGACAGGGGGTATGCCGGCGGAATGCACCCGGGAGACGGAAGCGATTCTCTGGGATAAGCTGTATATGAATTGCCTCTTCAACGCCATCGGCGCGCTTCTGCAGCTGGCCAACGAAGACAGCGCGCCCCATGAACACGGCAAGCTGCTGATGGAGCAGATCAGCCGCGAAATCTGTGAGGTCGCCCAGGCCAAAGGCTTCAACATGACCCAGGAAGCATACTGGAACAGATTCAAAAACATGCCGGGCCGGACTCCGGGAGGCGCGCTGCATTACACATCCGCGGTGGTGGACGCGTACAAGAAACGCCCAACTGAGATTGATTCCCTGAACGGCGCCATATGCGGGGAAGGGCGGAAGCTGGGCATCCCCACGCCGTATAACGAGACGATCTGGCACTTGGTACACATCATGCAGGATACGTATGACCTGCGGTACACGCCCAGGGAAGACTGAGGATCCGCCGGGCGGAGCGGGGCATGACAAGGGATATATAGGCGGATTCGGATTTTCGGACGGTTCCGGGCGGCAGGATGCCGCCCCTACGGCGTCGTGAATGATGTGTCTTGTAGGGGCGGCATTCTGCCGCCCGTATTTGTCAGAATATAAATATTTTTCAAACGAGAAGGATTTATAAAAATCATACCGAATGAATAACGGACTAAGTAGTAGAATAAGGGTATAGTGTGTAAATTTCCGGGAACCTATACCCTTCCGCAATCGCAAAAATATGCGTTTCGAGTGCATAAAAACTCGCGAACACCCGAATCTTACGTACCCATAGCGCATAAAAAAAGTGTGCGGAAGGATATACTTTTCCGCACATTTGAGTGAACGGATCAAGGGGCAAACGGGGCAAACGCGCAAATTGAATGAAGTGAGGGATGAAAACGGCTGCCCGTCGCGTATGAGAGATACCCAAAACCGATACGAGCAGAGGAGGAATAAGCGAATGAAAAAATCAATGAGCATAATTCTGGTAATGG
>JAISDM010000124.1 GCA_031264885.1 Peptococcaceae bacterium
GGAATGGCCAGCCGCGCGCTGAAAGACGCGGAGAAACAGGCGCTGCGGGAGATCTGCGTCGCTTTGGACGGCATCGCGGTCATCGTTCATGAAAGCAATCCCCATTCCGGCGTGACCAGCGAACAGGCGCGCCAAATCTATACAGGAGAGGTTATTACATGGAATCAGGTCCAATAAAACGGCGAAATTGGAAAGAGGATCTCGCGCGGGGGGCTTTTTTCGCGGCGGCAGCCACATCCATCTTGGCCGTTTTGCTTATCTGCGCGTTCCTTTTCGCGAATGGCATTCCCGCCATGGGAAAAATCGGAGTATTTAGATTTTTGCTGGGAACCGAATGGGCGCCTTCGGACATTCCGCCGGCCTATGGAATCTTTCCCATGATTCTGGGCAGCCTTTATATTACCGCCGGGGCCGTGCTTCTGGGGGTGCCCCTGGGGATCCTCACGGCTGTGTTCCTGGCTGCTTTCTGTCCGGAGGCGCTGCATAAAATATTAAAACCCGCGGTGGAATTGCTTGCGGGGATCCCGTCGGTGGTGTACGGTTTCTTTGGAATGGGCGTCATTGTTCCCGCCGTCCGGTTGCTGCTGGGCGGCAGCGGAAGCAGCATTCTGGCGGCCTCCATTCTCCTGGGCATTATGATCTTGCCCACGGTCGTCACCATTTCCGAGACGGCGGTCCGGGCTGTGCCGGGCAGCTATTACGAGGGGGCTTTGGCGTTGGGCGCAAGTCACGAGCGGGGCGTTTTTTTCATCGTGCTTCCGGCCGCGCGCTCGGGGGTGCTGGCTTCCGTCATTCTGGGCATTGGGCGCGCCGTGGGCGAAACGATGGCTGTGATCATGGTCGCCGGCAATCAGGCGCGCGCGCCGAGAGGGATTCTGCGCGGGGTGCGCACGCTCACCGCCAACATCGTGCTTGAGATGGGCTACGCGGCGGAATTGCACAGAGAGGCGCTCATCGCCACCGGAGTGGTTTTATTCATTTTTATCATGATGATCAATTTAGCTTTTTCCATGCTCAAAAGGAGAGTCTGACATGAATCGCGGACGCAGAGACATCATCAGCATCATTCTGCTTCAGCTGGTGCGGACAGCCGCTTTCATAACATTCGCCGCGCTGCTGTTCATTCTGGGATATATGGTGGTCCGGGGCGTTCCCCATTTGAAGGCTTCGCTGTTTTCCCCCGTCTATACCAGTGAGAACGTATCCGTGCTGCCCGCCGTCGTCACCACGTTGATGACGACGGCGCTGTCCCTTCTGATTGCCGTGCCTCTGGGGATTTTCGCGGCGCTGTACCTGGTGGAGTACGCGAAAAAAACCAACCGCCTGGTTCCAGTGGTCCGCGTCACGGCGGAGACCTTGTCGGGTATCCCTTCCATTGTCTACGGCCTGTTTGGGATGCTCTTCTTTGTCACATTCCTCAAATGGGGATTTTCTTTGATGGCCGGCGCTTTCACGCTCTCTATTATGATTCTTCCGCTCATCATGAGAACCACGGAAGAGGCGCTTCAGTCCGTACCGGACGCTTACCGGGAAGGGGCCTTCGGCCTGGGCGCGGGGAAGCTGCGAACCATCCGTCAGGTGATTTTGCCCGCGGCTGTTCCCGGCATATTGGCGGGGGTAGTCTTGGGCGTCGGCAGGATCGCCGGCGAGACGGCCGCCTTGATTTATACGGCCGGCACAGTGGCGCAGATCCCCCGGAACGTGTTCGCGTCCGGACGCACGCTGGCCGTGCATATGTACGCGTTGTCCAGCGAAGGTTTGCACACCGGCGAAGCCTATGCCACAGCGGTGATTCTGCTGCTTATGGTGGCGGGCGTCAATCTCCTGTCGGCCTTTCTGGCGAAAAAAATAACCAAAAATTAACCAAAGGATGAGAGTCATGAGCAAATTCGATCTTCAGCGTGTCAATCTGCATTACGGAAGCTTTCACGCCCTTAAAGATATATCCATGCAATTGGAGGCAAATGAGATCACGGCGTTTATCGGGCCTTCCGGCTGCGGCAAATCCACATTGCTGAAGACCCTGAACCGCATGAACGATTTGATAGAGAACTGCCACGTCGCCGGGCGGGTTCTGCTGGACGGCCGGGACATCTACGGCGATATGGACGTGACATTGCTGAGGAAGCGGGTGGGCATGGTATTCCAGAAGCCCAATCCGTTCCCCATGAATGTGTACGACAACGTCGCTTTCGGCCCCCGGACTCACGGCATCAAGGCCAAGTACAGGCTGGACGAGATCGTGGAAAAATCCCTGCGGGACGCAGCCATCTGGGATGAGGTCAAAGACCGGCTGAGGAAATCCGCGCTGGCTTTATCCGGCGGGCAGCAGCAGCGCCTTTGCATCGCGCGGGCCTTGGCGGTGGAACCGGAGGTGCTGCTGATGGACGAACCCACCAGCGCCCTGGATCCCATCTCCACCTCGAAGATCGAGGACTTGGTATTGGAACTCAAAGGCAGCTACACCATCATCATCGTAACGCATAATATGCAGCAGGCCACAAGGATTTCTGACAAAACCGCGTTCTTTTTGCTGGGAGAAGTCATAGAATACAGCGGCACCGAAGAGGTTTTTTCCATGCCTAAAAATAAAAAAACCGAGGATTATATTACGGGGAGGTTCGGCTGATGAGAACAAAATTTGAAGAGCAGCTCCAGCTTCTGCACAACAGCCTGATCGAGATGGGCGGGTGCATTGAGTACGCCATTAAGCTGGCGCTGAAAGCCCTGGTAGAGCAGAATACGGAACTGGCCAAACAGGCCATTGCGTATGACGATGAAATTGACGGTAAGGAAAAAGAGATCGAGAACCTCTGCCTGAAGGTGCTGCTGCAGCAGCAGCCTGTGGCGAAAGACCTGAGGCTGGTTTCCGCGGCGCTCAAAATGATCACCGATATGGAGCGGATCGGGGATCACAGCGCCGATATCTCAGAAATCACACTGATGATGGCGGGGGCGCCTTACATCAAGAAACTGGTGGACATTCCACTGATGGCTCAAGCCAGCATCAAGATGGTCAACGATTCCATCGACGCCTTTGTGAAAAAAGACCTGACCCTGGCCATCGCCGTCATAAAGGCGGACGATATCGTGGACGATTATTTTATTAAAATCCGCAAAGACCTCATCGAGCTGGTCAAAAAAGACATCAACAATTCGGAACAAGCCTTTGACCTGATGATGATCGCCAAATATTTGGAACGGATCGGGGATCACGCCACCAACATCGCCGAATGGGTCGTATTCTCCCTGACCGGCAGGCGTTACTATGATCTGAACGATCCTTTGCCGGAGTGACAAGGGGAACCGTCATGAGAAAGATATGGCTTGTGGAAGACGATGAGAACATTCGGGATTTGGTCAGTTACGCGCTGGCGTCGGCGGGGTTCGAGACCGTTGGCTTCGAATCCGGGGAAGAGCTGTTTAAGGAATTGGGAGCCCGGGCGCCGCATTTGATCTTGCTGGACATTATGCTGCCGGGGGAAGACGGCTTAGCCGTCCTCAAGATGATCCGGCAGAATCCGCTGGCCAAAAAAACCCCCGTCATTATGCTGACGGCCAAGGGAAGCGAATGGGACCGCGTGAAGGGGCTGGATTTGGGCGCCGACGATTACATGGTCAAACCGTTCTCGATTCTGGAGCTGATCTCCAGAGTCAACGCCGTTCTGCGGCGGTTGGGCGACGGCGGAGTGAGCGAAAATCTTCTGACTTACAAAGAGATCTCCATGGACGTGCAAAAGCACTCGGTCTCCGCGGGAGAGCATCCGGTCGGCCTGACGTTCAAGGAATTTGAGCTGCTTCAATTTTTGATATACAACCAGGGAATTGTGCTGTCCAGGGAGAAGATCATGGATCAGGTCTGGGGCAATGACTTCATGGGGGAGAGCAGAACCGTGGATATGCACGTAAAGAATCTCCGTCAGAAGCTGGGGACGGCAGGGGTACATATCAAAACTGTGCGCGGAATCGGATACAAAATAGGAGATTAGCCGGTGAAGAGTAAAATATACCGAAGCATGCTGTTTCTGAGCTTGGCCGGCATGTTGGCGGCCGCCGCGGCAATGTTTGCGATCTTTTATTATTTTTTCAGTATGAGAATCGCGGGGGGCGTTCGGGACGTCTTCTTTCATGTGCTGCCGGCGGCTTTCGCGGCGGTGCTGATTATGGCGGTCATATGCCGCTTCTGCGCGTCCGGGCTGACCCGGCGCGTCATTGAGCCGATCCGGCAAATCGCTTTGGACCAATATTCGGAAGACGGCGCGGAGACCTATGATGAATTGACGCCGCTGCTCCGGCAGATCTTTCATCAGCGGAAACAGATCGAGAAACAGATGCAAACCCTGCAGAACAGGACGGCGACCATAGAGACGATTACCAAGGATATGAAGGAAGGGCTGATCCTTCTGGATCCGGGCTGTCTTATTTTATCCGCGAACCAAAGCGCGCTGGAACTCTTCGGAACAGGCGGGCCGCCCGACGCGTCATACGTGGACCGGCACATCCTTGAGCTGACCCGGAACCGGGGGATTCTCCAGAACATCCGGGCGGCGCTGAACGGCGTCTCCGGCGAGACCGCCCTGGAGTTCGGCGCGCGAACCGTGCAGGTCTTCTTTGATCCGGTATATTATGACCAAAACATTCACGGCGCGATTATACTGTTTTTGGACATAACGGAAAAAGTCGCCGCGGAGGAAAGCCGCAGGCAGTTTTCGGCCAATGTGTCCCATGAGTTAAAAACACCGCTGACCGTCATTTCCGGTCTCTCCGAAATGATGGCGGGCGGCATGGTCAAAAACGGGGATATGCCGGAGTTTGTCCGGAAGATTCACGATGAGGCCAAGAGACTGATCGCGCTCATAGAAGACGTGATTCAACTGTCCCAATGGGATGAAGCCGCGGATGGAAGCGAGAAACACATGGACACCTTTGATTTGCGTCAACTGGCCGTTTCCGTGGCCGGCGGACTGAAACCGCTGGCAGACGAAAAGGACGTTCAGATGGAGATCGCCGGCGAATCCTTTGAGATCCGCGCGAACAGGGGCATGCTCACGGAATTGCTGCAAAATCTGCTGGACAACGGCGTCAAATATAACCGGCGCGGCGGCAGCCTGACCGTCCGTTTGTCGAAAGAGGCGGACTTCGCCGCCATCCGGGTCGCCGATACAGGGATCGGCATCCCGCGGGCGCATGTAGGCCACATCTTCGAGCGGTTCTACCGGGTGGACCCCTCCCGATCCAAAAAAACCGGGGGAACCGGCCTGGGGCTGTCTATCGTTAAACACATCGCCCAATATCATCATGGCTATGTAGAAATCGAAAGCGAGGAAGGCGCCGGCACAACCATGACCGTCAAACTTCCCTGCGGCTAAACGGCTAAAACGGCTAAAACGGCTGAAACGGCTGAAACGGCTGAAACAAAGACGGGCGGCAGAATGCCGCCCCTACGGCCGCGCCGTCCACGGGCCCGCAGGGGCGGCATGCTGCCGCCTGGGACCGTCCGGAAACTATCGTAATTTTGTCATTCTGGGCTTGTCCCAGAATCCAGGTCCCTTGGTTTATCATTTTTGGATTCCGGGACAAGCCCGGAATGACGGGGATGTTGTGTGTCGGTCATGTTCAGGGCGCGTTTTCGGACGCATCGCTCACGGTACCGTAGGGGCGGCATTCTGCCGCCCGCCCGTTAAGGGCATGAATCCTTGACAGACGCCCTGTAATCCTGAACCGCGTAGCGGTCGCTGTCCCGTGACAAATCCATATCATAGGTTAACGCCCCAAATACCTTGGTGACGGTAGACTGCCTGCCGGTCATCCAACGGATCACCCCGTTAAAGAACGGGACAAAAGTGATTTTATGCCCGTTTTCCCGCGCGATGCGGGAAACCATATCCCGGGTGGACACATAAGCCTTGTTCTGCGGAAAGATCAAGCCGCTTCGCCTTTCCTCCCAGACCAGCCGGAGACATTCGCACAAATTGTCGATATAGATCATACTTCGGCTGTTTTCGACACTGGGAAAAAAAGGCGCCTTCACAGCGATTTTTTTTAAGATTTGGAAATTTCCAGGGCAATCCTTGCCATAGACCATGGGCGCCCTTAGTACGGACACCGTAAAGCCGTCGCCTGCCAAAGGCCAAAGCCGCTGCTCCGCTTCCCATTTGGAGCGGCCGTAGTGAGACTTCGGGCGGATGGGCGTGTTCTGGGTGATCATGCCCTGCTTCATGCCGTAGACGCTCATGGAGCTGAGAAAAATAAACTGCTGGACGCCGCTGTTTTTGGCTTTGAGAGCCGCCTGTACCGCCAAGTCCCGATTGACAGCGTCGAATTTTTTCCTGCTTTGAAAGAGGCTTCTGCTCCGAGTGATTCCGGCCAAATGAAGAACCGCGTCATATTGGGAAAAATCCTGACTGCTCCAGTTTTTGTCCCGGACGGAAATCCACTCGCACGCGTAGCGGTCAGGCCAGCGCCGCAGCCACTCGCCGAAATGCCGCCCAATATAACTGCTTTTGCCAATGATGAGAAGCTTTTTTTTCATGAGACGATCCTGCCTGCCGATGATTCATTGCCTATTCATATTATATCTACGCGCGCGCTCGTCTGTCAAAACATTTCTCCCGCGCTCCCGCGCCCGCGATTCGCAGCGCGGGGACGCGCGTAATTTTACAGATCGCAAGTTTTTATTTTTAAAAATAAAAACTTGCGTTTTTAACAAGTTTTTATTATAATAAATAAATAAATGAAAAAACGATTCTCTTTTCACGGAAAGGAACTGTATCGCAATGAACAAACTCATTGAACGCAAGGTATATTTAGACCAACTTGCCATGTGGCGCGAAGAAGAGATGATAAAGGTTGTCACAGGCGTCCGCCGCTGTGGGAAATCCACTCTGTTTGACTTGTATATTGGATGGCTGAAAGCGGACGGTGTGAATGATGAGCAAATAATCCTTATCAATCTGGAGGACGTGGACCGTTCGGAATTGGCGGATTATAAGAAGCTCCACGAGTATGTCAAATCGCGTATCGTAAAGGACAAGTGGACATATGTGTTCATAGACGAAGTACAAAACTGCAAGGAGTATGAAAAAGCAGTTTCGAGTCTCTATCTTAAAAAGAATCTGGACATCTATCTCACTGGTTCCAATGCCCATATGCTGTCAGGTGAACTGGCGACAAAGCTTACCGCCCGGTATATCGAAATTGATATGCTCCCGCTTTCTTTCGCGGAATACGGAGAGGCGGTGCAAACTGCCGATAAACGGGAACGCTTCAGTCAGTATATGAATATGGGCGCATTCCCGTATGCCGCGCGGTTTGCGGATAATTCCCTCGCGAACAGCCAATACTTGGAGGGTATCTACAATACGGTATTGGTTAAAGACGTCATGGATAAAAAAGGCTTGTCCGATTCAACGCTTTTGAAGTCGGTGGCCAGTTTTTTGGCGAGCAACGTGGGCAGTCCCGTGACCGCAAACAAGATTGCAAACACGCTCACAAGCAGCGGCCGCCCCACAAGCGCGTCCACAATTGATACCTATCTTGAAGCCCTTTCGGACAGCTATCTGTTTTACAAAGTCGGACGGTACGACATCAAAGGGAAAACGCATCTCAAAACCGACAACAAGTATTACATCTGCGACACGGGATTGAGGAACATGATACTCGGCGCGACGAATAAGGATATCGGTCATCAGATAGAGAATATCGTATACTTGGAACTTCTGCGGCGCGGATATACTGTTCACATCGGCAGAGCCGGACGGGATACGGAAGTTGACTTCATTGCCGTCCGTGACAGACAGACGGAATACTATCAAGTATCGGCTTCCGTCCTGGACGAAAACACGCTCACGCGTGAGCTGACATCTTTGCGGCAAATCAAAGATAACCATCTGAAATTCCTGCTGACGCTTGATGATTTCACGGGCGACCACGACGGCATAAAACAAATCAATCTGATCAATTGGCTGATCACATAGGTCACAGATGGCAGGCATCCCCCATCATTCCCGCTCCACCGCCAGAGTATATCAACTGTTCCAAGCGAGAATGGCGTCACGAAGCCACTTGGCCAAAACGCGGTCGGACTCGACTCCCTACAGGTGCATCGTTCACGGTACCGTAGGGGGCGGCATTCTGCCGCCCGGAAACGCAAGTTTTTATCGGGATTAATTAATATTCCGGTGTGATAAAAAAATATTATCGAGATAAAAATTTATTATTGACACGCCAAAATATCTGTGCTATCCTTGAATCAAAAGAGGAAAGAAGAAAGAGGAGAACGCAGCGTGAGCGATCAGGAACTTCTGGATCGGGCCGTGGATTTTGCCGAATTTGTGTCGCAATGTTTTTCCGACAGTGTGGAGGTGGTGGTACATGATGTGAGAGGGGATCTGGAACATTCGGCGATCGCTGTTTTTAACAACACGGTCAGCGGCCGCCAGGTCGGCGCGCCTATGACCCAGCTGGGCGCCCAATTCCTGACCGAACAGAAATATCAGAACATGAAGTCCGTCTGCAACTATCAAGGGGTTACGGCAAATGGCAAACTGGTGCGCGCTTCCACGTTTTTCGTCCGGAACCGGCAGGGCAAGACCATCGGCTGTATTTGCGCAAATGTGGATTTGACCCATTATTTGGACGCGGCGCAGGTGCTGGACAAGCTGATCCGTTTCAGCGAGCGGGATCCGTCGGAATTCCCCGAAAAAGGCGATGGAGCGCAGCCGCGGATACAGGAAGATTTTTCCCGTTCGGTCACAGATAGCATCGGATACATTATTTCTGAATATACTAAACAGACGGATAAGAAGCTGGTCCATTTCGAAACGGACGACAAAATCGCCGTTGTGGCCCTCATGGAGAAGCAAGGTCTTTTTTCATTCAAAGGCAGTATCGGGGAGGTTGCCGGCATTCTGGGGATTTCCGAGCCTACCCTTTACCGGTATCTAAAAAAAATAAAGAAGATGGGATGATGAAAATGCTCAAAACGGTTTCGACAGACCAGGCGCCGGCCGCGTTTGGCCCCTATTCTCAGGCGATCGACACAGGCAATATGCTATTTGTTTCCGGACAGTTGGGGATCGATCCCAAGACCGGAGAAATGCCGGGGGATTTTGACCGGCAAGCGAAACTGGTCATGCAAAATTTGGACGCGATTCTGACTCAGGCCGGCTATTCCTTTAAGGATGTGGTGAAGACGACGATCTTTTTGGACGATCTCGCCAACTTTGCGGCGGTCAACGACATTTATGGGACGTATTTTACCGAGCACAAGCCCGCGCGGGCCTGCTTCCAGGTCGCGGGCATCCCCAAGGGCGCCAAGGTAGAGATTGAGATGATTGCCGTTAAATCTGTGTGATTGAATCCGTGTAGTCGAATCCGAGACATGGATTCAACAGGAACCCATATATGAATTTTTGATCATAAAAATTTGATCATATAACGATGGGAGGGCGCTTTCATGAACATTGCTTTGATTATTTGCGCAATTATAATCGCTATCGCGACGCTTGTGCTGCTGACCATAAAAGCCAAGCTGCACCCGTTTTTTTCGCTGACCGCCGCGTCATTGGTGTTTGGCGTTATTACCGGCGTCTCCGTCCCGGATATCATTTCCGCTTTCTCAAAGGGAATGGGGGAGACCGTCGCGGGAATCGGCGTGGTCATCGCGATCGGCACCGTCATCGGGACGCTGCTTGAGAGAAGCGGCGCGGCGGAAACCATGGCGCGGACGATCCTGAAACTGACCGGCCCCAAGCACGCCAGCTTGGGCCTGGCCATCACCGGTTACTTCGTTTCTATTCCCGTTTTTTGCGATTCGGCTTATGTGCTTCTGAGCCCGCTGGCCAAACGGATGAGCCGCGACACCGGCATCAGCATGACCACCATGGGACTGGCTTTGGCCTTCGGCCTGCACGCCACGCATATGCTGGTTCCGCCCACGCCCGGGCCTTTGTCTGTGGCCGGCATCTTGGGCGCGGATCTGGGCATGGTGATTTTGATGGGAATGCTGGTCTCCATTCCGGTGACAGGCGTCGCGCTGCTGATGGGCAAAATATTCGGCAAAAAACACCATTACCTGCCGGAATCCATAGAGGAAGTGGACGTGAAGGCAAAACTGCCCAGCCCGGTATTGTCCTTCGCCCCGATTTTGGTTCCTATTTTATTGATGCTTCTGAACACTGTCGCGTCGCTGCAATCCGCTCCTTTCGGCGCCGATAATTTCGTAACCGCAGCGTTTAGCGCGCTGGGGCAGCCGGTGTCGGCGCTGTTTATCGGACTGATCATCGCCTTCTTCGCTTATCGGTCGATCCACCCCGAGGACAGGGATATTTGGGGCTTCGACGGCGGTTTCGGCGACGCGCTGAAAACAGCGGGCCAAATCGTGCTGATCGTGGGCGCGGGCGGGGCGTTTGCCTCGGTGTTGAAAACAGCGCCCATCGAAGAGATGGTGCATACTTATTTTTCGGGCCTCGCCGCGGGAATTCTGATCCCCTACATCATCGGCGCTATTTTTAGAACGGCCATCGGATCCGGCACGGTGGGCATGATCACAGCGGCGTCCATGCTGCTGCCCCTGATGGGCACATTGGGATTTGACACGCCTATGGGCAGAGTGGTCGCCATGCTGGCCTGCGCGGCAGGGGGCATGATGGTGTTCCACGGGAACGACGACTTCTTCTGGGTCATTACGTCCACCTCGGAGATGGGCCCGGACATCGCTTACAAGACCATCCCCATCACCAGCGTCGTTCAATCTGTGACCGCCTTGATCTGCGTATTCATTCTGCAATTCATTTTACTGTGATATCTGCGACCGGCCGAACCGCAGACCCGGTCATTCCGGGCTTGATCCGGAATCCACCGATCGAACCGCCGCGCCGTGAATGACGCATATGTAGGGGCGGCATCCTGCCGCCCGCCTTTAGCAGGCGCCAAAACCATGATGAATCTGATGTGGTCACCCGGTCATTCCGGGCCTGACCCGAAATCCACCGATCGAACCGCCGCGCCGTGAATGACGCATATGTAGGGGCGGCATCCTGCCGCCCGCCTTTGGCAGGCGCCAAACCATGATGAATCTGACGGGAGGGATTTACATGACAAAGGACACCTTACAGACACCGGCCATTATCCTGGACTTGGATAAATTTGAGAACAACCTGCGAACCTATCAGGAAGCAGCCGGCAAACACGGCAAACAAATCTGGCCCATGATCAAAACCCACAAAAGCACAGAAATGGCCAAAATTCAAAAACAATTCGGAGTGACCGGTTTCCTGTGCGGCACACTGGACGAATGCGAAAAACTCTGTGACGCCGGCTTGGATCATATTATGTACGCTTATCCGGTGGCCAGCGAGCCCAGCATATCCAGAGTGATCGCCCTCAGCAAGAAATGCGACTTCTTCATCCGCATCGACGATCCGGACGGCGCCAGACTGCTCAACGACGCCGCGGCCCAGGTCGGCGCGGCCGTCAACTACACGGTCATCGTAGACAGCGGACTGCACCGCTTCGGTGTGGAAGTCCCCCAAATCGCGGCGTTCGCGGACAAAATGAAGGAACTGAAACACCTGGTCTTTAGAGGAATATCCACACACCCGGGCCATGTCTACGGCTGCACCTCCGCCAACGAGGTGCCGGCGGTAGCCGCGGAGGAAAGAGACACCATGAAGGCCGCCGCCGGCGCGCTTCGCGCCGCGGGCTATAAGCCGGACATGGTGACCAGCGGCAGCACCCCCACATTCTTCGACGCGGTGGACGACGAGAACATCAGCATCTACCACCCCGGCAACTATGTTTTTTTGGACGTCATACAAATGTCCATCGACCGGGCAAAGGAAGAAGACTGCGCGTTAACCGTGCTGGCCTCAGTGATCTCACATCCCAAAGAGGACCTCTACATCATGGACGCAGGCGCCAAATGCCTGGGCCTGGATCAGGGCGCGCACGCCAACAACAGCATCAAAGGCTTCGGATACGTCAAAGGGCATCCGGAGCTGACAGTCTACAGCCTGTCCGAAGAAGTGGGCAAGCTGCACGTGGAAGGCAAAACGAACCTGAAGGTGGGGGATAAGATCGAGGTCATCCCCAACCACTCCTGCTCCACCGCCAACCTGACCGACTACTTCATCGGATGCCGGGGCGCCCAGGTGGAACGGATCATCCCAGTAGACATCCGCGGCAACTCCACCACGAAGAAAGCAAAATAACAGCGAGCCGGGGAACCGGGAACCCGGCAGGCCGGCAAGCGCGGCACAGGTTATTTCCCAGGAAATAAGTGGAATCACATCCTGATTATAGTGATTCATAGTTCAGAACTCCGACATCACATTTCGTCATTCCGGGCTTGACCCGGAATGACGTGGGGCTAGTAGGGGCGGCATTCTGCCGCCCCAGACCGTCCGCAAACTATCATAATCTCGTCATTCCGGGCTTGTCCCGGAATCCAGGTTCCTTCTTTTATCATTCCGGATCAAGCTTGGAATGACAAAAAATACTCAATCTTGCGTAAGCATTGGGCAAATGTTATACTAATGTCAATCAGAAGCGCCAAGGTTGGCGAAATAATTGCCGCCTACATTGAAGGAGGTCTGAAATGTCTCAACCGATCATGACCGTACCGGAACAGGTAGAAACTGTTCGCCAGGCGAATAAACTGCGGGAAGCCGGACAGAAAAAAGAAGCAGACGCACTGGAAAGAACCATTCCGCTTCCGGCTTATCTTGCCAAAGTTTTGAAAGAGAAAGTTGGCGCGGACTTCTTAATTCAAGGCGGGTGGAATCTCGCGGAGGCAGAGGAAAAATTTGGACAAAATTGGCTTGATAACTGATATCACTGACAGCGAAGCGGCCATTGATCAAGGCCGGAAATGGCTTGACACAGCCGGCTATGAAGTGGACGGGCGAATTCGCTATCGCCATGGGCTTTCTTTAGCGATGATGCGTTTCAAGGACGCGCAGATTCTCGCCCCAAGTGATTTAGAGACACTCGTCTTGGCGGAATATATCTTCCTTACTCAGGAACTTCACTTCTGCGACCCAACCGATACTCAGGCTTATGCCAGTCTCACACGGGCGATACGCAGCTTTGACGACGCCTTTCTCGCTCTTCAAACCGTCGAAACCCCAGTAGCCTACCGCAACGCAGAAACAACCTATCCACATCACTATAAATACAGAGTAAAAGAAATGCCCAAGGATGCGTTTCACATCGCTTGTGCATTGCACCGTACTCGCATCCAGAACATTCTTCGCGCCCCAGGCATCAACCTCGCCGAAAAAGATTTGCTCATCCAGCGATCAGCCAACATGACTACCGCCCAAACCGTCTATCTGACAAAGCAGTACGCTGCCTTGAATACTGTCGCGTCTGCCGCCAGCCAAGAGCGGACTGACACCACCTGAGCATACATTTGTTCACTCAATTTCAACATTTTCAAACGCTTCAATTCCCGCAATTAGAAAAAATACAGTCTGTACAATTGTGCGCATCCGTTCCTCATCATTCCAGCGCCATATTTTTGTTATTCCGGGCTTGTCCCGGAATTCAGGTTTCTTGGTTTATCATTTTTGGATTCCGGGACAAGCCCGGAATGACAGGGGATAGGCAAGCCTGGCAATATTTAAGGCGCGTTTCCGGACGGTCTGGGTCCGTCCTCGAATGAATATTAATCAGGCGCTTGGGTATATCCCCCGAATTCGGGCGGCAGAATGCCGCCCCTACGGTACCGTGAACGACACGCCCGTAGGGGCGGCATCCTACCGCCAGGGACAGTCCGAAAACAAAATAATTCGGCCTGTACAATTGTGCGCATCCGTTCCTCATCATTCCGGCGCCATATTTTTGTCATTCCGGGCTTGTCCCGGAATCCAGGTTCCTTGGTTTATCATTTTTGGATTCCGGGACAAGCCCGGAATGACGGGGGATAGACAAGCCCGGCAATATTTAAGGCGCGTTTTCGGACGGTCTGACCCGTCGCTCGAATGAATGTTAATCAGGCGCTTGGGTATCTCCCTCGAATTCGGGCGGCAGAATGCCGCCCCTACGGTACCGTGAACGACGCGCCCGTAGGGGCGGCATCCTGCCGCCCGTCCTTGACAGACACGAATTTCTGAACTACGAATTGAAGAAAAAAAGCCCTGCAAGGCGTTACGCCAAGCGGGGCTCTTTAGTGTGGTTGGAATCAAACAGAGGTGTTGACTACGAATCTGTGCAGTATTGCCGCGACTTCGGCGCGGGTGGCGCTGCCCTTCGGGTCAAAGATGTTATTCGGTTTGCCGCCTATGATATTACCGCAATAAAGGGTTTGCACGGCGCTTTTCGCGTATTCCGCTATATCGGCTTCGTCCGCGAAAATCTGGTATTGGAGCGTTACGGGGAACTGCTTATTCGCGAATCTCGCGTAATTGGTGATGATCACCGCCAAATCCTGCCGGGTGATTTCCGCGTCCGGCGCGAATTTGTTATCGCCGACACCGTTGACGACGCCATTCTGTTTGGCCCATTCCACATAGGGCGTGTAATATTTGCCCGCCGCCACATCGTCAAAGCCGCTGACCGTGTATTCCTTCACATCCGCGCCGTAAAGCCGGGCGAGAACCGTGACGATCATCCCTCGGGTCATGGGTGTGTTCGGGCTGAACGCATCCGCGCTTGTACCGGCAAATAATCCGTGCGTATAGGCGTATTCTATTTCGCTGTAAAACCAATCGGATGTGTTTACATCGGTGAATGGGTTGACCCACGCGGCGCTGTTTGGCTGAGTCTCGGTTTTTTCGGTCTCGCCAGGCTGGGCCGGCGCGGCAGGCGCAGTTGGCGCCGCCGG
>JAISDM010000180.1 GCA_031264885.1 Peptococcaceae bacterium
GACGGGCGCGTCTGTTTCCACCGTCATTCTGGGCTTGTCCCAGAATCCAGGTTCTTTGGTTTATCATTTTTGGATTCCGGCATAAAGCCGGAATGACGGGGGATAGACAAGCCCGGCAATATTTAAGGTGCGTCGGCATGTTGTGTTTCGCGCAAGGATTATTGCGGTCCCGGGCGGTTCCGGGCGGCAGAATGCCGCCCCTACGGCGGGGGGGTATTGCTGCGAAGGAACCACCCCCTACCCCCTCCAGGGAGGGGAATGGGAAAAGATGGGCGCGGTTCCGGGCGGTCCCGGGCGGAATGTCGGCGTTCCGCCTTTTCTCCTTCGGGTTATATTGACGGGCGGCGCGGCGTATATTAGAGGGTGTTCAGGTTCTAACAGAAAGCCGGTGAATGACTTGGCTCGGTTTGAGCGGATTTTTGGATTGATCATATCCCTCGTTTTGGTTATATGCGTTTTGGTCACGGGCTTGTTCGGCGTGTTTTTTCTGCTGAATTTTGAGGAAGTCCATACGCTGATGCGCCTGGTCAGTCTGATTAAATTGGAATATGTGGAACAGACGCCGATGAAGGATCTGCTCAAGGGCGCGGCCGCCGGTATGGTGGACGCCTTGGGCGACCCTTATTCGGTTTATATGGACGCGGGGGAGACCGGCTGGATTTACGATTATGTTCATGGGGTGACCGGCGGGATCGGGGTGACCTTCAGCGGCCAGAAGGATATGGAGGACCGCATCGTCATCCGTTCCATCCTGAAGGATTCCCCGGCGGAGCATGAGGGGCTTCAGGTGAACGACGCCATCATGGAGGTGGATGGGAAGGCTTTGTCGGGTTATTCGGCGGAGGAATCCATCGCTATGGTCAGAGGTGTGCCGGGAACTACGGTGGAATTGACGGTCTTGCGTCCGGAGGAGCCGGAGCGGCTGAGGTTTACCTTAATTCGGGATGAGATTGATATCCCCACGTCTTCCGCGGGGATGCTGCCGGAAGAGGATACCCTGGACCGCAAGATCGGCTACTTGATGCTGGCCCGGTTTGCCAGCAACACGCCGGGTATGGTAGAGGAGCAGCTGCGGGATTTGGCGGATCAGGGGATGGAAGCCCTGATTCTGGATCTGCGGGATAATCCGGGGGGGGATGTGGCCAGCGTGACGAAGATTGCCCGTCACTTCATTCCCAATGGGGTTCTGGCGCGGCCCGTGTCCCGCGGCGGAGAGGCGGATGATTTCGTGGTGGAGGATTCGGAGATGCTCAAGCTGCCCTTTGTGATTTTGATCAACGGCGGCAGCGCCAGCGCTTCGGAGATATTGGCCGGCGCCGTTCAGGATTATCAGACGGGTGTGCTGGTGGGTACGAGAAGTTATGGGAAGGCGTCCATTCAAGTGATCTATAATCTGCCGGACGGGGGCGGTTTGAAGATGACCATCGCCAAGTATCTGACGCCTGACGGCCGCGATATCGGCGGCGTGGGCATAGAACCGGATATTTCACTGGAGTTGGACGCGGGGGACGCGGAGAACGGCGGGGACAGTCAATTGCGGCAGGCGGTACGGGTTTTGCTGGAACGGCTGGAGCCGGAAACGGAAGTTCCGAGGGCGTCATAATGCCGGATTTCGGTTTATGGGTATTTCTGGATGTCTTTCGGGAGTGGATATATTGGCTCATGGTGCTGGTCACCGGCGCCGTTTATTACCGAATCACCTTAGATCCGGCCGAAGCCGGGTCTTTAACCTTTTTTTCGTGGATTGCCGGGGCGGTTGGCGGGCTGGCCGGCAGCCTCCTGCTGATACTGTCGGGCGTCGCCATTCAGCAGAGCACCTGCTTGTGGCTCCTGGGGATCACTTTCGCGCTGGGGCTGTTTCGGCGGCGGTTTATGTGTTTTGCTTACGCGGGGGGATTGTTGTCCGCGGTTTCTTTGCTTTTGGGGACGCCGCGGCTGGAGGCGCCCCAGATCATGGGCCTGGCGGCGGTGCTGCACTTGGTAGAGGCGCTCCTGATCGGGCTGATGGGCGCTTACAGGCCCATGGCGGCTTGCAGGCGGAATGGCCGGGGAGAATGGCTGCCCGCCTTGAGCCTGCGCAAGATTTGGCCGGTGCCTCTGATGATGCTGGCGGCGGGCTATATCGCGCCCCGGGGGGGCGTCGCCGGCGTGATGGATATGCCTGCCTGGTGGCCGCTGATTCCCCAGGAGGCGGGGACCGAGATGGCTGCCGCGGGGGGCGAATGGGTGTATGTGATGTTTCCCGCCGCTGTGGCGCTGGGATACGGCGATGTGGCGCCGGGGGGGAACGGGCTGCGGCCGGCTGGGCGTTTGCTGAGGCCGCGGATCCGGAAAAATTGTCTGCAAATGGCGGGATACGGCGTTGTATTGCTGCTTCTGTGCGTATGGGCGGGGCATGTGCCGGCCCTTGTTTGGCTTCCGGTGTTGTTCGGGCCTGTTGCGCATGACGCGTTGTTTTGGTACAATGCTCATAAGGACAGATCGTAACAATGTCCTGGGAGGGATTGGATGATGGACAAACCGTTTCGGGTCATTTCGGAATATACGCCCCAGGGCGACCAGCCGAAGGCCATCCGGGAACTGGCGGCGAATCTAAAAAAGAACGCGCGCAATCAGGTGCTTCTGGGCGCTACCGGCACGGGCAAAACCTTTACCATGGCTCATGTGATTCAGGAGATTCAGAAGCCCACCTTGGTCATGGCCCACAACAAGACCCTGGCCGCCCAGCTGTGCGCGGAGTTTAAGGAGTTTTTTCCGGAGAACGCGGTGGAATACTTTGTTTCTTATTATGATTACTACCAGCCGGAAGCCTATGTGCCTCAAAGCGATTTGTTTATCGAGAAGGACGCTTCCATCAACGATGAGATCGAGAAGCTCCGGCACTCCGCCACCGCCGCGCTGCTGGAGCGCCGGGACGTCATCGTGGTCGCCAGTGTGTCGTGCATCTATGGGCTGGGGTCGCCGGAGGAATACAAGGGGCTGATGCTCTCCTTGCGGGAGGGGCAGACCATCGACCGGGACGCGGTGCTGCGCCGGCTAATTGAGATGCAGTACGACCGGAACGATATCAACTTCATCCGCAGCACCTTTCGGGTGCGGGGGGACGTGGTGGAGATTTTTCCCGCGTCTTACAGCGAAAAAGCGGTGCGGGTCGAGTTCTTCGGGGATGAGATTGAGCGGATCGCGGAAGTGGACACGCTCACGGGGGAGATATTGAGCTTGCGCCGGCATGTGGGCATCTTCCCCGCCAGCCATTATGTGACCGCGCCGGAGACCTTGGAGCGGGCCATCGTGGATATCGAGGCGGAACTGAAAGAGCGGCTGGCGTACCTGGAGGGGCGCGGGCATCTGCTGGAAGCCCAGCGCCTCGGTCAGAGGACGCGTTATGATATTGAAATGATGCGGGAAGTGGGCTACTGTTCCGGGATAGAGAATTATTCCCGGCATTTGATCGGGAAGAAAGCCGGCGAGCCGCCTTATACCCTGCTGGATTTCTTCCCGGAGGATTTCCTTATGATTATTGACGAGTCCCATGCCAGCGTGCCTCAGATCGGCGGGATGTACGAAGGCGACCGTTCCAGGAAGCAGACCCTGGTGGATTTCGGGTTCCGCCTGCCGTCCGCTTTGGACAACCGTCCGCTGAAATTCAGCGAGTTTGAGGAGAGGATGGGGCAGACGGTCTATGTGTCCGCCACGCCGGGCCCTTATGAGATGAAGCGCTCCCCGGTGGTGGTGGAGCAGATCATCCGGCCCACGGGGCTGGTGGATCCGGAGATTACCGTCCGGCCCATACAGGGGCAGATCGACGATATGCTGGCGGAGATCCGGAAGCGGACCGCCAGGAGCGAGCGGATTCTGGTCACCACGCTGACGAAGAAGATGGCGGAGGATCTGACGGATTATCTCAGAGACATGGGGGTCAAGGTGCGTTATCTTCATTCTGAGATCAAAACCCTGGAGCGGATGGAGATCATACGCGACTTGCGTTTGGGCGCCTTCGACGTGCTGGTGGGCATCAATTTGCTGAGAGAGGGGCTGGACTTGCCGGAGGTCTCTCTGGTGGTGATCCTGGACGCGGACAAGGAAGGCTTCCTGCGCTCCGACCGGGCGATGATCCAGACCGCGGGCCGGGCCGCCCGGAACGTGCGGGGGCAGGTCCTCATGTACGCCGACACGGTTACGCCTTCCATGGCGCGGACCATCGACGAGACCAACCGCCGCCGCGTCATTCAGCAGGCGCATAACGAAAAATACGGCATTGTGCCTCAGACCGTCCGGAAGGCGGTCCGGGACGTGATCGAGATGACCCATGTGGCGGAGGAGGAAAGCCCGGATTACCGGACGGTTCGTTCCATGAAGAAAGCGGAACTGAAGGATTATATCGGCAAGCTGGAAAAAGAAATGAGAGAAGCCGCGAAGGAATTGGCTTTTGAGCGGGCGGCCCAACTGAGGGATTTGATTCTGGAACTGAAGGGGACTTTATATGGCAAAGGATAAAATTATCATCCGGGGGGCGCGCTCTCACAATCTGAAGAACATCGACGTGGACATCCCCAGGGATTCCCTGGTGGTGATCACGGGGCTGTCGGGCTCGGGGAAATCCTCGCTGGCTTTTGACACGATCTACGCCGAAGGGCAGCGGCGTTATGTGGAGTCCCTCTCCTCTTACGCCAGGCAGTTCCTGGGCCAAATGGATAAGCCCGACGTGGATTACATCGAGGGGCTGTCCCCGGCCATCTCCATCGACCAGAAATCCACCAACAAAAACCCCCGGTCCACGGTGGGGACGGTGACGGAGATTTACGATTACCTGCGTCTGCTCTATGCCCGGACGGGGCATGTCCACTGTCCCAAATGCGGGCAGCCGGTGAACCGGCAGACGGTGGAGCAGATGGTGGATATCCTCATGAAACGGCCCGACGGAAGCCGGGTTCAGGTATTGGCGCCCCTGGTGCGCGGGCGCAAGGGGGAATATCAGAAGACCTTTGAAACCATCCGCAAGGAAGGGTATGTCCGCGTCCGGGTGGACGGAGAGTTTCGGGAAGCCGCGGACGACATCAAGCTGGAAAAAAACAAGAAACACACCATCGAGGTGGTGGTGGACCGGATCATACTCAAATCCGGCGTGGAACAGCGCCTGGCCGGCTCTCTGGAATCGGCGCTGGCTCTGGCCGGGGGGATGGTGACCGTCTTCCATTCCGAAGCGGAAGAGGAGGTCTTCAGCGAGCGGTTTTCCTGTGTGAACTGCGGCATCAGCTTTGAGGAACTGTCGCCCCGGATGTTTTCCTTCAACAATCCCTATGGGGCCTGTCCCACCTGCGGCGGATTGGGGATCAAAATGGAAGTGGATCCGAAGCTGGTGATTCCCAATGAAAACAAGACGCTGCGGGAGGGCGCCATCGATCCGTGGCTGAAGGGTTTTTCCAGCTGGTATCAAAGCTTGCTGAACTCGGCCTGCACGTTCTTTAAGATCCCCATGGACGTTCCTTTCCGGGAGCTGACGGACGCGCAAAAAAAGATCATCCTCTACGGCGCGCCGGAGAAGGTCACATTCCGCTACACCACCATGATCGGTGAAAACAAGACCTATCAGTCCAATTATGAGGGCATCGTTACGGTGCTGGAGCGCCGCTTCCGGGAGACCCAGTCGGGCGCCGCGCGCTATGACATCGAGCAGTATATGTCCAGCATGGAATGCCCCGACTGCAAGGGGAACCGCCTGAAGCCGGAATCCCTGTCGGTCCTCATTCAAGACAAAAACATCATCGACGTCACCCGGTTGTCGGTGCGGGACGCTTTGGACTTTTTCGAGAATTTGAGCCTGACGGAGCGGGAAATGCTGATCGCCAGGCAAATCCTGAAAGAGATCAGGAGCCGGCTGGGCTTCCTGAATGCCGTGGGGCTGGATTATATGACCCTGCACCGGACGGCGGGGACTTTGTCCGGGGGGGAGGCCCAGCGGATACGGCTGGCGACCCAGATCGGCTCCAGCCTGATGGGGGTGCTGTACATCCTGGACGAGCCTTCCATCGGGCTGCACCAGCGGGATAACCGGCGGCTGATCGACACGCTGAAGACCCTCCGGGATTTGGGCAATACGGTACTGGTGGTGGAACACGACGAGGAAACCATCCGCGCCGCCGATCATATATTAGATATCGGGCCCGGCGCCGGTGTGGCCGGCGGCAGGGTGGTGGCGGAGGGGGATCAGACCGCGGTCATGAACAACGCCGATTCCATCACGGGGCAGTATCTTTCGGGCAGAAAGCACATCGACGTTCCGGCGGTCCGGCGGAAGCTCAACGGCAAATGGCTGACGGTCAAAGGCGCCCGCGAAAACAACCTGAAGGATATTACCGTGACGGTTCCTCTCAATGTGTTTACATGTGTCACGGGGGTCTCGGGTTCGGGCAAAAGCACCTTGGTCAACGAAATCCTGAAAAACAGCCTGCTCCACCAATTGCACGGGTCGCGGGCAAGGCCGGGAGATCATGACGGGATATCCGGCATAGAATACTTGGATAAGGTGATCGATATTGATCAGTCCCCCATCGGCAGGACGCCCAGATCCAATCCGGCCACTTATACGGGGGTGTTTGACCTGATCCGGACGGTGTATGCCCAGGCGCCGGAGGCCCGGGTGCGGGGCTACGGCCCGGGCCGGTTCAGCTTTAACGTGAAGGGCGGCCGCTGCGAGGCTTGCGCCGGGGACGGCATACTGAAGATTGAGATGCACTTCCTGCCGGATATTTATGTGCCCTGCGAGGTGTGCAAGGGCAAGCGATACAACCGGGAGACGCTGGAGGTAAGCTACAAGGGCAAAAACATCGCCGATGTGCTCGATATGACGGTGGATGAAGCGGTGACATTCTTTGAAAATCACCCCAAGATTTACAAAAAGCTGGAAACCCTGCGGGACGTGGGGCTGGGCTACATTAAGATGGGCCAGCCGGCGACCACCCTGTCCGGCGGCGAGGCGCAGCGGGTCAAACTGGCCACGGAGCTGGCCCGCCGGTCCACCGGCAAAACCCTGTATATTTTGGATGAACCCACCACCGGCCTCCATGTGGATGATATCGCCAAGCTGCTGAGGGTGCTGCATCAGTTGGTGGAGCAGGGGGATACGGTGCTGGTGATCGAGCATAACCTGGATGTGATCAAGACGGCCGATTACTGCATCGACCTGGGACCCGAGGGCGGGGACAAGGGCGGCTGTGTGGTGGCGGCCGGAACGCCCGAGGCATTGGCCAAAGCGCCGGAAAGCTACACAGGCCGGTTCCTGAAGCCTGTGCTAAGGTAAAAAATGTAGCCGTAGGGGCGGCATTCTGCCGCCCGCCTTGAATGATAAAGGAGCGGACGATGACTCTCGAAGAAAAACTGACCATGCTCCCTTCCGCGCCCGGCGTCTATCTGATGAAGGACGAACGGGGGCGCGTGATCTATGTGGGCAAGGCCGTCTCTTTAAAAAACCGCGTTCGTTCATATTTCAATTCGCAAGCCGGGCTCCAGGAAAAAACCAGAGCCCTGGTCAGCCATATCCGGGATTTGGAATGGATTCTGACCGACTCCGAGATGGAAGCCTTGATTCTGGAGTGCAATTTGATCAAGAAACACCAGCCCAGGTACAACATCCGGCTGGTGGACGATAAACATTATCCTTATCTGCGGATCACCCTCAAAGAGGATTTCCCGAGGATTGAGATGGTCCGCAGCATGAAGAAAGACGGCGGGCGGTATTTCGGGCCGTACACCTCCAGCAAGTCCGTCCATGAGACGTTGAAATTGCTGAAGGTCATCTTCCCCATCCGCTCCTGTGTCCAGAAGGAGTTCAAAAACAAGCGGCCGTGCTTGAACGCGCATATCGGCCGGTGTCTGGCGCCCTGCGCCGGGGGCGTGAGCATAGAAGCCTACCGGAAGATGATCAATGATGTGGTGCTGTTTCTGGAAGGGCGGCAGGATACGCTTAAGCGTACTTTGGAAGAGCGCATGGAGAAGGCGTCCGCGGAGATGGCTTTTGAGAGCGCCGCCCGGTTCCGGGATCAGCTGGCGGCGGTGGAGCAGGTGATCCAGCGCCAAAAAATTATTTCCGACCGGGTCGCCGACTTTGACGTGGTCAATTATGTCCGGGGGCTGCGGAGGGTTTGCGTTCAGGTGTTTTTTGTCCGGAGCGGCAAGCTCACCGGGCGGGAGCATTTCATGCTGGAAAGCGCGCTGATCGCCCCGCCGCCGAAAGAGGCGGCGGCCGGGGCCGCCGGGGGCGCGGCGCCGGAGACGGGGCCGGGCGCGGCGGAGGGCGCGGCGCCGGGGCCGGGGGAAGCCCCGCCGGAGGAAGATGCGGCGCGGGGAGAAGCGGAGCCGGCGGCTGCGCGGGAGGAACCGGCGCCAGAGGAGGAACCCGCGGCGGGGGGCGCTCACGCTCACGCGGGCGGCGCGGGCGTTCTTGCGGCGGCCGGGGAGGATGAGGCTGCCGTGCCGGAGGAAGATGTGCTGATGGCTTTTTTGAAGCAGTATTACAGCCGGGTTCAGGAAATACCCCCGGAGATCTGCGTGCCTTACCGCGGAATGGAGGCGGATATGACGGAAGCCTGGCTTTCCAGCCTGACCGGGCGCAAGGTGCGGCTGAAGGTTCCCCGGAGGGGCGACAAACGGGGGCTGCTGGAGATGGTGGTCATGAACGCCAGGGAGACGCTCCAGCAGGAGGAAGCGGCCCGGGAGCAGGTCAGGAACCGGAGGGAGGACGCTCTGACAGAGCTGGCGCGGGCTTTGGGTCTGGAACAGCAGCCTTTCCGTATGGAATGCTATGATATTTCCAATATACAGGGGACGCATTCCGTGGCTTCCATGGTGGTCTTTGAAAACGGGCGGCCCGCCAAAGACCAATACCGGCGTTTTCGCATAAAGACGGTGGAGGGGCCGGACGACTTCGCTTCTATGGCGGAGGTGATTCTGCGCAGATTTGATCCGGAACGGATTCAGGACGAGAAATTCGGGGTTTTGCCGGATTTGGTGGTGGTGGACGGCGGCAAGGGGCAGCTGTCTTCGGCCAGGGCGGTGATGGCGCTCCGGCAGATGGAACATATTGCCACGGTGGGCCTGGCAAAGGAAAACGAGTGGATTTTTTTGCCCAATACGCAGGATCCCGTCGTATTGTCCAAACATTCGCCGGGCTTGCAGATGTTGCAGCAAATCCGCGACGAGGCGCACCGCTTCGCCATAACCTATCACCGCCTTCTGCGGGGACGCAGCGGTCTGGCGTCGGCTCTGGACGAAATCTCCGGATTGGGGCCCAAGGGCAAACAGGCGCTGCTGGCCGGCTTCGATTTGTCCTTAAAGAACATCCAGGCGGCCACATTGGAGGATTTGGAGCAGACGCCGGGGATTCAGAAAAAGGCCGCGCGGGCGGTGTATGATTATTTTCATCCCGCGGAATGACAGGCGGCGATTGACGGGGTGGTGGCGCAATGCCCCCGGGCGGAGGAGACCGTGCCCTTGTGGACTCCGCGTTTTGAATTTCTACGGCTCAATTTGCTGCAAAAGCCAAACTCGCTCCGCTCAGACAGTGGCTTTTGCGGACGCAAATTTCGCCTAGAAATTATAAAACGCTCCGCCAAATCGGGCACGGTCTCCTCCGCCCGGGTGTTTGGCCAAACCAGGATTTGCGGTTTAGAAAAATTCCCCTTCTGGGAGGGGAATAAAAGATGCCTGATTTGCAAA
>JAISDM010000245.1 GCA_031264885.1 Peptococcaceae bacterium
AAATTGAATACTCGGAGGGCGGATTTATGAATCAATTCCAAGAGATCTACGCGAATCGCCACGATTACGCGCGGGCGTGGAAAGCGCGTACAGGCGGGAAGGTTCTGGGGTACATCGAGACATATATGCCGGAGGAACTCGTATACGCGGCAGGCGCCCTGCCGGTCAGACTCCTCGCGCGCCACGCGGCGGACGACGTAACAGACCGCCAGATGCACGGGAACTGCTACGCGACGAAGGACATGCTCCGGCAGTTCATTCAAGGCGAGTACGGCTACATCGACGGTCTGGTTCACGCCGAAGGCTGTCAATGGGCGTTCCATTGCTATCAAAACATCATCAACAACCGTCCCGATTTCTTCAATCACTACGTATTCGTCCCCGACTACCCCGACGCCCGCACGTCGAAGAACGCGCTGCGGTCGGAGATGGAGGTCTTCAAGACACATCTTGAGCAATGGACCGGGACAGAAATCACACTCAGCGCCATCGACCGGGCCATTGATATCTACAATCAAAACAGAGGGCTGCTCCGCCGGCTGTATGAGCTGCGGAAGGCGGATTTCCCCGTCGTCAGGGGCTCGGAGGCCATGGAAATTATGCTGGCCTGCCAGGTCATGGACAAGGCGGAGGCCAATGAGAAGCTGGAAGCGTTCCTTGAGGAGGCCGAGACGCGCGCGCCCGGCGAGGATGCCGTCCGTATTATGCTCATCGGCAGCGAGACCTGGGACGCGGAATTGGAAAAACTCATTGAATCCCTCGGCGGCAATGTGGTCATCGACGAGCTGGACAACGGCTCTTCGTATTTTTGGAACGAAGTCGTCTGGCAAAAAGACCGGTACATGGCCCTGGCGCGCCGCTATCTCGAAAGACCCCATCATCCGGTCAAGGACAACAACTGGCGGCGGCGGCCCGAACACATCTTTCGGCTCTATGAGGATTGGCAGGCGGACTGCGCCGTGATCGCGAAGCAAATCTACTGCCACCCCCACGGGACGGACAACTACGTGGTATGGAAACTCTTGCGCGAACGGCACATCCCCTACCATTTCTTCGAGCGCGACACGACCCTGCCCAAAGCGGAGACGTCCACGCGGATCGAATCCCTGGTCAGTATGGTGAAGCCCGGCGTCAACAGGATCTCGGGAATAAATAAGGTCGGGATGTTTTCAAGCGTCATTCCGTCCGAACCGCGGGAGGCGACAAGATGACAAAGCAATTATGGGAAACGAGACCCCTTGAGATATGGCAGCGCGCGAAAGAGCTTCGCGCCCAGTGGGAACATTCCATTGAGGAAAAAGACAAACTCGTCGGCCAGGGGCAGACGTACGCGGGCGATTGGTCGGCGTGTTTCCCGGCGATCCGCGTCATTGAGGACAATCCGGTGGGCGCCAAGATGGCCAGCGACAGCGACGAATTCAGCCGGATATGCAGGCTGGCCATGGAGTCTCGCGGCTGGGGCCGCGAAATTTGCGGCTATCATCTGAATTGCTGGGGCGCCCAATTTCTCGGTCATCAGCGCGACGGCAGCGGATTCCCCTACCGCGATTTTGTCGTGCCGTTCCCCGATGTCTGCGATCAGCACGCGAAACGCGGGCAGCAGCCGATGGACCTCTCCCCGATTCCGCGGTGGCAGGGCGACTATCCGATGTACATCGGCCCGCGCGACGCCGCGCGTGAAGAGGCGCTCGTCGATCACCGGGTCTATTGCTTGCAGAAAGAACTCAACGATATCGAGCGCGTCTTCGATCAAAAATTCGACGACGGGCGCTATGCCCGGCTCATTCGCGAGCGCTCCATACAGCACGGCTATATGAGCGAGGTTTTGTTCCTGATGGCGAACGTCCCGACGCCGATCTCGGTCAAAGATCTGTATTCGTTCTACACGATGGGCGGCCTGACTAAGCTGGCGCCGGAAGTCGTTACGGATTTCTTCCGCGCTCTGCGGGACGAGATCAAATGGCGCGCGGACAACCAAATCGCCGCCGTCGGCAACGAGCGGTACCGCTGGATGGAGGTGCATCCGCCGGCGTGGCATTATCTCCGTTACTACCGGTATATGGAGCAGTACGGCGCCGTATGTATCGGCTCTCCCTACACCCACGCCGGAGGCGGCGCGCAGGTTGAGCAGAAGCCGGACGGAACCTGGGGTTCCAGAGAGACGGTCGAGTATCCCGAAGACACGCCGATGCTGACGCGGGAGGATGTGACCCGGATCGCCCTCACGCCGGACGCGCGGGCGCCGTATCACTTCAAGATCGACGAGTATCTCCGTCCCCAGTCTCTGATCGAATTCGCGCGGTTCTACAAGTGCGACGGCGCGCTGCTCCCCATATGGCGCGGAGGCGTCGGCTGCGATATGTGGCGGAAGGAACAGGCCCGGCGCTTAAAAGAGGCCGGCGTCAGCGTGATGCACTATGAGGGATCGCAGCCCGGGGACCGCACCGACTTGGACGAACACGGCTTCCTGGACCGGTTGGACATCTGGATGGAAAGCCAGGGGCTTGAGAAGCTTGTGTAAAAGGAGGGACGAGAGATGATTACCGCCGGAATAGACGTCGGATTGGAAGCGATCAAGATTGTGATTGTTAAAGACGGGGAGGTTGCCGGTAAGGCACAGGGACTGTCCGGAGGCGCGGGCCGGGAGCAGGCGGTCGGACGCCTGTGGGATGAAGCTCTAAAGGAAGCCGGAATCGGGGCGTCCGACGTACAGAAAGTCGCCGCGACCGGCGCGGGGAAGTATGACGTGGCGTTCGCGGATAAGACGGTGACGGAACCCATCGCCGGCGCGCGGGCCGCAAGGTATTACTTGCCCGGCGCCACATCCGTCGTGGACGCGGGCGCGTCGCAGACACGCGTCGTGACGCTGCGGGAAGGAGGTGAAATCGAAGAGGTCGCGCTGAATCAGAAATGCGGCGCCGGGCTCGGATCACAGCTGCGTTATCTGGCAAGGCGGCTGGAGATGACACTGGATGAGATAAGCGCGCTTCCGCCGGACGCGGCGGCGGGATTCACCGTCAACGACGGCTGCGTCGTGTTCATTGAGCTGGATTCCCTGGAATTATTGAATGAAGGCGCGGCGCCCACACAAGTGGCCGGCGCGGTCAACGACGCGATCGCGGTTCGCCTGAACATGATCCTGAACGACAAGATCACGCCGGCAAAGGACACAACGGTTTTGATCGGAGGCGTCGCGAAAAACGCGGCCGTAGTGAACGCGCTCAAGGCAAGATCCGGGATCGGCTTCGTGATTCCCGCGGACGCCGAATATGGATGCGCGCTCGGATGCGCGCTGCTCGCGGGCAGTTAGGAAGGGGAGAAGCATATGCTGAGATACATTATCCGGCGTCTGTTACTGATGATACCCACACTGTTGGGCATCACACTCATCATTCTGATGTTTATCATGGTCACGCCGGGGGATCCCGTAAGGATTATGTTGGGCACGCAGTACTCAGAGGAGGAAATGGCGATCGTCAGGGAGGATCTGGGACTGAACAAGCCTTTCCTCATGAGGTACACGTCTTACCTTGGCAACATTTTCCTTCACGGTGATTTTGGCACGTCATACAGAACCAAGGCGCCGGTTCTGGGGGAGATACTCCAGCGATTCCCATACTCGCTGATGCTTTGCTCCATCAGCATGTTACTGGCCACCGGCATCGGGATCCCCATTGGCATCTACGCCGCGACCCATCAGTATACATTGAAAGATAACGCGGCAATCTTTGCTTCACTGTTCTGTGTCTCGATGCCGAGTTTTTGGTTCGCGCTGCTGTTGATTCAACTTCTCTGCGTCAGTCTTAAAATTTTTCCTGTAGCCGGCGTAGCTGACTGGAAAGGGTGGATTCTGCCGGCCTTCACCCTTGCGCTGGGCTACGCGGCTGCCATCGCGAGGCAGATGAGGTCTAATATGCTGGAGGTCATAAGGCAGGATTATGTAACGACGGCGCGCGCGAAAGGGCAGTCAGAAATGATCGTGCGTTACAGACACGCGTTAAAAAACGCCGTGATTCCCGTTATTATGACCATCGGTGGAATTTTTGGAATGGCGTTGGGGGGATCGTTGATCACCGAGACGATCTTCTCCTTACCGGGACTCGGTTCCTACATGATCTCCGCTCTGACGGCGAGGGATTACCCGGTTATCCAGACCTGTGTACTCTTTATGTCGGCAACGTTCTCCGTCGTACTGCTGCTTACCGACATTGCGTTCGCTATTGTCGACCCGAGGATACGCGCGCAATACGGAGGAAAAACGAAAAAAGCGAGAAAAAGGGATCAGAGAGGAGAATTGCGCAGTGCGTAAACCCGTTACCAAACCCGAACAGAAAAGAAAAAAGTCGAAATTCGGCGATATCTGGCGCCGGTTAAAGAAAAACAAGGCGGCAATGATTTCCCTTTTCATCATTACTTTGATCATTCTGGTTGCTGTGTTCGCCGATATCATCGCGCCTTACCCCTATGAACAGCAGGATTACTCAGCTACCTACGTCTCGCCCAGCCTTCAGCATCCCTTAGGAACCGACAAATTAGGCCGCGACACATTCAGCCGGCTTATCTACGGCACGCGCCAGTCGATCCAACTTGGAATCGTCGCGATCGCCATCTCTACTACAATCGGCATTACCATAGGCGCCATCGCGGGGTATTACGGAGGATGGACCGACAACTTGGTCATGCGCGGACTGGATATATACCAGAGCATACCCATGTTCCTGCTGTGCGTCACCCTTGCGGCGCTGATGGGGCCAAGCCTGAAGAACGCGATCATCGCCATAGGCATCAGCATGGTGCCCATCCCAGCCCGCATGATGCGCGCCTCTATCCTGTCGGTTCGCGAGATGGAGTATATAGAAGCCGCGAAGGCGATAAACGCGAAGAATCTGCGTATCATTCTAAAGCATATTATTCCCAACGCCATATCGCCCCTGATCGTTTCGACGACCATGAGCATCGGGATGAATATCCTTGCCGGCGCGCAGCTCAGTTTTATCGGGCTCGGCGCGCAGCCCCCCCTGCCGGAGTGGGGCACGATGATCTCAGACGCGAGGAACGTCATGCGGGATCACGGGGAACTCGCGCTGTATCCAGGCGTCTGCATCATGATCACGGTTCTCGCGTTCAACCTGTTGGGCGACGGGCTTCGGGACGCTCTCGACCCACGCCTTAAGAATTGAGGTGTGTTAATTGGCCGACAATATACTTGAGATTCATGAATTGGCAGTGGAGTACCATACGGACGAAGCTGTGATCCACGCTGTAAACGGTGTGTATCTTAACGTCAGGCAGGGCGAAACAATCGGATTGGTCGGGGAAACAGGCGCCGGCAAGACGACGGTTGCGCGGTCGATTATGCGCATCCTCCAGACGCCGCCGGCGAAGTTCCGCGGAGGCAGCATTTTTTTTCAGGGCCAGGATATCATGACCCTGTCGGAAAAACAGATGCGCAAGATACGCGGCGATAAGATCGCGATGATATTTCAGGATCCGATGACCGCGCTGAACCCTATTGAGAGAGTCGGTTATCAGATCGCCGAAGCCATCGCTTTGCACGACAAGGTTACACGCGCGGAATCTGAGAAAAGGGCTTGCGATATGCTTGAAACGGTAGGCATCCCCGCCGGCAGGTACAAGGAGTTCCCGCACCAGTTTTCCGGCGGCATGAAGCAACGTGTCGTCATCGCCATGGCCCTCGCCTGTAATCCGATTCTACTGCTTGCGGACGAACCGACGACAGCGCTGGATGTGACGATCCAGGCGCAGGTTCTTGATATGATGCATTCATTAAAAGAAAAATTGGGGACGTCGGTCGTCATGATCACCCATGACCTGGGCATCGTGGCGGAAATATGCGATTCCGTCGCCGTCGTCTACGCGGGCGAAATCGTGGAATATGGCACGGCGGAACATATATTCGACCATCCGGCGCATCCATATACGGTCGGCCTGTTTAATTCCCTGCCAAAATTGGATTCGACGGAACCGCGGCTCAAACCCATCAAGGGGCTTATGCCTGATCCGACGAGTCTGCCGCAAGGCTGCAAATTCTATGAACGGTGCCCGGACGCCTCGGAAGCGTGTTCCGCCGGCGTTCCCGCTGCTGTTGAAGTCTCCCCGGGACATCAAGTGAAGTGCTTTTTGACGGGGGTGAACAGCTGATGCCTGCGCTGCTTGAGGTAAAACACCTGAAGAAGTATTTCAAAACCGGCGGCGGCTTGCTGCACGCTGTGGATGATATCACCTTTACCCTTGAGAAGGGCCGTACCCTTGGCGTCGTCGGCGAGTCCGGATGCGGCAAGACCACCCTCGGGCGGATCATCCTTCATCTGCTGGATCTCACGGACGGCCAAATACTCTTCGAAGGGAAAGATATCTCGAACCCGTCCAAGAAAGAACTCGTTAAAGCGCGCGAACAAATGCAGATCATTTTTCAGGATCCCTACTCGTCGCTGAATCCCCGCATGTCGGTCAGCGAAACCATCATGGAACCCCTTATTCTTCAGGGAAAGCTGACCAAAGACGAAATAATGGAAGAAACAGGTAATCTGATGGACATCGTAGGCTTAGCCGAGCGCTTTAAAAACTCATACCCACACGAGCTTGACGGAGGGCGGCGTCAGCGCATCGGGGTTGCGCGCGCCCTTGCGCTGAATCCCAAGTTTATCGTCTGTGACGAGCCCGTATCCGCGCTGGATGTGTCCATTCAAGCTCAGATCATCAACCTTATGCTTGATTTGCAGGAAGAACGCGGCTTGGCTTACATGTTCGTCACGCACGATCTGTCTGTCGTCAAATACATATCAGACGACATCATGGTCATGTACCTGGGGCAGATGGTGGAAAAAGCGCCGTCGGACGAGCTGTTTTCACATCCCATGCATCCGTACACCCAGGCGCTGCTTTCGGCAATCCCGGTTCCAAACATCCATAATAAGAAGCAACGTATTATCATGCAGGGCGAGTTGACTTCGCCCATCAACCCGAAACCCGGATGCCGGTTCATGGACAGGTGCCGGTATGCTTCGCCGGAGTGTTCCGAGCCCCAGGTGTTGGAAGAACCCTTGCCCAATCACTTTGTCGCGTGTTGCAAAAGCAACCAAAAAGAGGAGGAAGAGAAATGAAGAAGAGAAACCTGATTGCAATTCTATTGTGCCTTGTGATGTTTAGTATGGCGGCCTGCGGCGGCAATTCGAACACCCCCGCCGATACGCCTGCCGGCGCCGGACCCACAACCGCCGCGTCAAGCGCGCCGGGTTCGGCTTCGGCTGCCAGGGACACCCTGAATATATCCATGGCGTCGGACGCGGGCACGCTTAATCCGTCCCAAATGACCAGCGGATTGGCGGAAGCGATTCAAACAGTCTACGAGCCGCTGTGGGAGGTTACCGAAGACGACGAAATTATCTATCTCTTGGCTGAAAGCGTTGAGGAGGTCGATCCGACCCACTGGATCGTCAAGTTAAGACAAGGGGTGACCTTCTCAAACGGCAATCCGTTGACGGCGAGCGACGTTATCTTTTCGCTCAAATATTGGAAAAGTGTCGGCATAAACGCCGTCAGGGTGCAGTCCCTGGACGCCGAAGCTACCAATGCCATTGACGATTACACGGTTGAGTTATGTATGGTGGACTACTACGTCATGAACTGGACCGCTTGCAGCCTGTTTATGATTTATGACGAGGAATCGTTTGATGAAGCGAAAATCAACCTGAATCCCATTGGCACCGGTCCGTACGCTCTTAAAGAATATGTGACGAACAGCCATCTCATTCTGGAACGCCGCGACGACTATTGGGGAGAACAGCCGGACATAAAGACCCTCAACTTCAGGGTTATGTCCGAGCCCTCCCAAGTCGTGAACGCGCTCAATACCGGCATGATAGATATCGCGACGGTGCTTGAGATGGCGGATTATGAGTTTGTAAGCGGTTTGCCCGGATACAATGTGGATTCCCGCTATGTGGGCGGCGGCAGAACCCTACGGTTTAATTCGAGCAAGCACAGCTTCTTTAACCGGTTTGACGACCCGCAAAAGGGCCTCGACGCCAGGTACGCGGTCATCCACGCCATTAACCCTCAGGTGATTATCGATATCGTTTACGAGGGCAAAGGCAAGGTTATGAAGAATGTCGCTCCGGAACTCTGTTTTGACTATAAACCGGAATACGTCGGTATGCACCCCACATACGCCATCGGTTACGACCCTGAGCTTGCCAAAAAGTACGCGGAAAGCTCCGGTCTCACGGGTGAGACCATCACGATTATGACGGACGGTCAAGCCGACAGAGTGGCGACTGCCGAGCTCGTACAGGATATGCTGGCTCAGATCGGAGTAACCGCCGAGATCAACAACTTTGATCCCGCCACTGTCAACACGGCGCAGTACGACCCGGAATCGACCCATGATCTGCAAATCGACGCGCAGATAGCCCCCAACAGGAGGGTATGCGACCTCCTCGTGAACGGCGTCCGGTATTCGCCGATATTGAGCGCGCCCGGCGCGTTTCCAAATAATGAATACTATTTGGAGATCGCCCCGCTGACCATACACACGCCCGATGAAGAGAAGCGCCTTGAGATTGTGTGGGAGGTACTGTCATTATATATCGAAAACGCCTTGAGTTTTGGAATGTGCGAAGTTGAGCAGGCGCAGGCGTTCCCCGGCGACATTGACGTTAGTTCCATCCGGCGCGGGGTATGCAACGGAAACATCCGCTTCATGGATCTGAAATTGGTCTGACGCGAACGGCGCCCCCTCCGATGTAAAGAACGCAGCCGCGTTCCGACACATTTCACAGGGGGCGCCTCATTTATACTCGCGGGCGGCAAAACTCAATGACAACTCAGTTCTGTCAGGATTGAACTGTTCTTTGAGCGCCGGCGACCGCCAGCCTTGATGATTCCAAACGGAATATATGCTTGGAATGCCGCTGCCGGCGCGTTCGCCCAGATTCAGCAGGTTAAACACCTTTGTCAGCGTGATATTGCGCGGGTCGGAAAGCCCGCCGCCAATCGCGTCCTCAACGCTTACGCGAAGACCGCCAGGGTTCGTGATTGTAACGCAATCCCTGAATTTATGGATCACAAGTCCCCGCCTGCCGTAGTAGTCGGAATGTATAAGAGCGTTCACCAGGGCCTCGCGGAGAGCCTTGTGTACGGGTGTATCGTCCACACGCGTATCGCCGTTTAAGACAAACGGGGTTTTTACGTCCTGCGAAAGACGGTGTACGACCCTGTAATAGAAATCAAAGATATTGCCGCTCCAATCGCCCAAATTTGTCACAACGCGGTCAGTCCAACGGATCGTCTCATCGTCGTGTTCCTGAAAATCAAGAAAATAATTCGGGTATTCTTTTACAATCTCATACTCAAACCCGAACATCAGAATTCCGGCGCCGGTAGGATGAAGATTGCCGTTCCCGCCGCGCCCCACCGCCCCTAGTTTCTGCAAGAACGTCACGTCATCAAGGTTTTCCCAAACGTGGTTCGGCCTGATGTTTTCAATCCGGTTTCTGTAACGGCGAACGGTTTCGCAGTCTATGGCGTCAAGCCCAAGCTGCTCCAAAACCCGCAAATCCTGCGTCGCGTCGGTTTGGTCACGCAGCATTCCGCGCACTTCCTCATGGGTGCAGTGATAATCGCCCTCGCCGTTCCGCCGGAATGAACCTGAAAGGAAATCGCGTCCAATATAAACGGGTTTGTCCCTGCGCTCGGCGCGGGGAACGTCTATAACGATGATCCGCTTACCATCTGCAGTTTCAATACGGACATTCCTGTCTGTCAGTATATTCACGTTAACGTGCCGGTGGTTATTTACGCCGTTCCAAAAATCGCCGGCCAGTTTCTCCGGCTCCGGAAGCCCGATCACGTGCAGCGACTTATCTTCGGTCTCCTCGACTCCAAGCAAAATAACACCGCCATTGGTGTTGGCAAACGAGGAGTACGTTTCCCAAACGCTGCGCGGCAGCCCACCTGCCGCTTTTTTGGCTTCGAGGCGGTTGCCTTCGCGGTATTTATGCAGCTGGCTAAAATCCAACATCTTTTCACTCCTTGTTATTCACTCGCTTTGGCTCAAATCGGCTTTCGCCGCCAGGGACACAGGCGCAAGTTACGACGGAATCCGTTTTTTGTTGAACGCGGACGGCACAAGCCTGTACGCTTCTTTTTTATCCATCTTGGTTACGTAACGCGTCGCTATGCGCTTGCCGCAGTTCGGACAAAACAAAGCGCCGTGGTACTTCGAAAAGTCGATTGAACCGTCAACGATCCGGTCGTTATACATTTTGACAAAATTGCTCTCGCCCACCTTCTGGTAGCTGGCGATAAAGCATTTGCAATAGGCGCAGCTAACCTCTAAGATGTGGCTGCCTCTGATCTTTTTGCAATTTGGATTCTTAAAAGTCTCCATGAGACGTCCTCCCGCCGAAAATCAGGTGAGAAAAATCATGTGATCAAAGTATAACATACGGCGTAACGACGCGCAACGCCATTAATCCGGGCCTGTGATTCGCGGTTTGGCGTGATTTGGCGAAACGCGCCTGAGCAAGTATGCGCACTCCGGGATCCCAGGCGGCAAAATGCCGCCCCTACGGTATCGTGAACGATGCGTCTGTAGGGGCGGCATTTTGCCGCTGGGGCCGTCCGAAAACTATCATATCTTGTCATTCCGGGCTTGTCCCGGAATCCAAAATTTCACTATAAAAGAAGATGATTACGTAACCAACACAGCGGAGCGTGCGTGATTCAGTCGAATCTGTGTATCCCTTCAGCCGCAATTGGGAGAAACGTGCAAAACGTCGCGATAAAGTATGCAAAAAAGCGCAGTTACTCGCGCAGATCGGGTTAAATGGCATACTTTTGCGCGAGGAACAGTGCCAAAAATGGCGTAAATCCAGATATCCTCGCCGAAAAAGTAAGAATTAGCACGCAGCATCGCACAGATCTGTGCTTTTTAGCAGCGTTTTGCGCGAAAGTTTGCACGTTCGTTCGTATGCATCACTTACTTACCTATTTGAGATAAGAGGAGAAATCGTATTTTGTGCGCGACAACGATAAAACCTGACGCGGTCATTTCCCTGCCGCGAGCAATGCACGCTTAACGAGCGTTTTTGCGATCTGGATTTTATACCGCGCCGCCTCGAACGGGACAGCGCCCTCGACTGCGGCTTCGCCTGCGGCGGCGGCGGTTTCCTCCGTAATCTCTTTGCCCGCGAGGGCTGTTTCCGCCCCGACGGCTCTATACGGTATGGGGGCAACCGCGCCGAGACAGACGCGCGGTTTGCCGCCGACGGAAACGGCGCAGCTTACGACGGAGAAGTCAATCGACTTGCGGAACGCGAATTTCATAAACGCGCTGCGAGTACCCGGCAGGGGTGCGGGGATCTGTATTTCCATGATGATCTCGTCCGCGTCGAGGCATGTGTTACCGGGCGTACGCACCTCGAACAGTTCCTCGATCCCGAGGACGCGTTTATTCGTGACGATGTGCGCCCCCAGCGCAGCGAGCGCGGGCGCGGTGTCCGACGGGTTGACGGCATAGCAGCCGCAGTTTAAGCAACGTGACGCTTCCCGCGCGGCCTCATCCCGCGCTGGCGTCTCGGAGTCCTCCAGATCGACGCGGCGCTTCCCGGCGTCCGACTCGCGCAGCTTCAGCGCGGCCTTGTTCTGAATCCCCTCTGCGTCAAATGTCAGGCGTTCCCCGATGGAGGAATTGCCCGGCTCCGCGTCCGCGCTAAAGTAGATGTTCATGCCACGCGCCGCCCGCCGCCCGTTCGCGATGCCGCCGACGACGGTCGCGGGGCCGGTCGTCACGTCGCCCGCCGCGAAAACGCCCGCGCGTGACGCCGCGCCAGAGTTCTCCGCGACGCCAATCAACCCACGGCGGTTCAATTCGAGCAGATATTTCTCGCTGAGGAACGACAGATCCACACGCTGGCCGACGGCCATCAGGATATTTTCCACGCGGACGACGATTTTCTCGTTCACGTCATATTGAGGGTTAAACGCGCCATTGTCGTCCCAGGGACTGACGCAGCGTTTCAGTTCCATTCCGCGCGCCGCGCCGTCTTCCTCGACAACCCGCGAAAGGCCCCACGACGGCATGATGACGATGCCCTCCGCCTCCGCGCGCGCAATTTCCTCTGCGCTCGCGGGCATACGGCCACGCGGTTCCAAACAAGCGAGCGTCACCGACTTTGCGCCGAGACGCTTCGCCGTGACCGCGACATCTACCGCGACGTTACCGCCGCCGGTGACCAGCACGTCTGCGCCGACCTTGCCGTCCATCCATTGGTTCACTTCGACGAGAAAATCAAGGCCGAACGTGGTGAGCTCCTCGCCCGCGATACCGACGACAGGGCGTTTCCACGCGCCGGTTGCGTAACAGACGCCGTCGTATTCCATCTCCAAACGCTCCGGGGCAATATCCGCTCCAACGCGGGTATTTTGCCGGAAAACGACACCCATACCTGTAAGCGCCGCCGCGACGCGCCGGACAATATCTTTCGGCAGACGGTATGCGGGAATGGCATACCGCAGCATTCCGCCGGCGTCCTCTTTGCCATCAAAAACCGTGACGGCGTGCCCGGCGAGACGCAGAAAATACGCGGCGGACAACCCGGCGGGGCCGGAGCCGACGACCGCGGCGGATTTACCTGTTTCCCGCGCGGGCGGGAGGTAGAACTTATCGCTGTTATCCAGAATATAGTCCCCAAGGGCACGCTCGACACCGCCGATGAAAACCCCTTCGTCACTCTGGCAGCGGTTGCAAGCTGAATGGCAGAAATGGGCGCATACGCGCGCTGTAACCGCAGGCATGGGATTCATCTCCATAATTCTCCGCGCCGCCGCATCCCAGTCCCCCGCGCGGAGCAACGCAAAATAGCCGGGAATGTCCGTACCGGCGGGACATTCCCGTGTACAGGGGGTCAGGTGTGCCTTTTTGCCGCCGAAAATCGAGTGAAAGCGGTTGTCCCCCGTGAGCGCGAAGCACTCGTCCCCGCCCTTACGGTTACAATTGAAACGATTATCTGGCTTGCGGAAATACCAACATCGGGGAAACTGAGAAAGGTTCCCGCCGAGGGTACCCATGTCGCGGATATGCGGTGACGCGACGGCGTGGGCAGCTTGCGCCAGCGCGGTATATTTCTCTTGAATGGTAAGATTTCCCGCGATGTCGGACAAGCGGGTCAGCGCGCCGATTTTCAGAATGCCGTCCTCCTCCCGGATGTAGTCAAGTCCCGGGACGGTTTTCAGGTTGACGACCAACTCGGGGTATTCGGGCAGGACATCGTCCTTCAAGGCGCCAAGCAGGTCGGTTCCACCCGCCGTCACGCGGGCGCGGCCGCCGCCGAGGATTTTCGCCGCCTGCGCAACGGTACGCACGTCTGTATGTTGAAACGGTTTCAACCTTTTTCACCTATGCCTTTCCCAGCGCTTTGAGGATCTTGTCCGGCGTCGCCGGCGGATCCACCCAAACACCGATGGCGTTGTGTATCGCAATGATAACGAGGTGCGTATTCGCGAGGGAATGGCTGATGCCGTTCGCGCCGTAGGCAGCGTTGCCGGCGCGCGTTTCGAGAAATTCCCGATCCACACGGGGCACATCGAGAATGCACGGTTTTTTGTATTCGATCATGTTGTTATTTAGCTTTACGCCGGTGCGCTCGTCAAAAACGAAGTCCTCCAGGAGCTGGCAGCCCTGGCTGAAAAACATCACCTGGTCGATCTGGCTTTCCAGCGAGATGGGACGCATGACCTTGCCGGGATCCGCCGCGACGCCGAAGCGCAGGATTTCGACCTCGCCCATCTCGATATCGACGGCGACCTCACAGTAAGCGGTGTTCATTGTGTCGAGCCGTTTGCCCATCTCGCCTGTGGCCCATAAGGACAGTGGCGGGTGGCCATAAAACGTCGCGAACAGGTTCTTCTGCGCCGCCTCACGGACGGGAACACCCTGCGAGTCAAAATCCGTTATCGCAAGCAACTCAGACGTAAACGCCGCCTCGCGGATGGGAACGCCCTGTGAGGGATCGGATTTCAGAACGACGCGTCCGCCGATAATGTCCAAATCGTCCGCCGTCAAACCTTTGAACGGTCCCGGCTGCGGGGAGACGGCGCCGGGCATGGGCGGATTTTCGGCGTATTCGATCGCGGCCTCCAATATCTGCTTTTTCAGGATATTCGCACATTCTTTCATCGCCCACGCGGAGGCGGTCGTCCCGTCGGAACCGCCGCCGAGGGGGGTGAACGGCTCACGGTAGTCAAAGTCGATTTTTACGTCGTCGTATTCCAAGCCAAGTTCTTCAGCGACGACCATCGCGTTGCACTCGACGGCGTACACGCCGAAGAGCGGTCCCTGCGTCGGCATATGCACCTCGCCGTCCCGAAATTCCAGCTTGCAGCTATAACTGGAAAAAGAGTGGCGGGGGCACATCTGATACCGGAAGCTCATGCCGTGATACCGCCCGTCGGGCAGTTTTTTTGTCCCGGACGGATGCCAGTTCCAGTTCATCAAATCTTTGCCCTTTTTGACGCACGCCTCGAAGCTCGGCACGGGATCGGGGTCGTCCTTGGAGGTCGGCCCGTGCAGGTTCAGACGCGCGATGTCGATGGGATCTTTCCCCAGTTTCTCCGCGATCATGTGGAGCGCAACGGTGATGGAGTCCCAGTTGAATGGACAATGCTGCCCGCTGATGTACATCAAATAGCGGTTGGAGTCCACGATCTCCATATGCTGGTTGATATTATGACATTTGAGTGTGTTGTACGGTCCCAGCGTCATATCCCCGACGTTGCCGAAACTGGAACTACCCCACGCTCCGCCGTCGGCAATAGAAAAATCGTCCACCGCCGTAATCAGCCCATCGTCCGTGAATCCGACTTTCAGATGGATATAACGCTGTTTCATAATGACGTCGAACATTTCCTCACGCGTGTTGACGCACCGGACAGGCCGGCCCGTACGCTTAGCGAGCAGAGGCGTGATCTCCTGCGATTTTCGCCGGCCCCAGTCGCAGTATTTCCCACCCATAAACAGTCCCTCCTGTACCGTTTTCTCAGGTGGCAGGCGGTACATCATACTGATAGCGTTTTTATCTTTCACCGCGCCCTCAATGTGCAGACTCTTGCCGCCCTCGCTGTAATACGGGTCGTCGAACCACCAGGCGACGGAACCGGATGGGTTCGGCAGAAGGGAAGCGAACGCGGGCATATACAGGTCATATTCGATGATGTGGTCTGCAGCGGCAAAACCCGCGTCCATATCGCCGGAGGTCATGTTGGCGTAGGCGACATTCCCGCGCTTCGGTGGGTTTGTGGGCCCACCCGCGCTTGGAGCGCCGAACATCGGCGCGTCCCGTACCTGCGGGCGGATAACCGGCGCGTCTTCCTTTCGGCCCTCAAGCAGGTTGACGACATGTGGCAGAACCTCCCATTCGACATCGAGCAGACGCAGCGCCTCCTCGCAGATGTCCTCGCTCTCCGCGACAACGATGACGGCGACCTCCGCGCCTTCCTGATCCGCGATGTTATCGAGCCACGGGCGGCGCGAATCGTTCGATTCCCCGAAGTTGTTCAGAGCCTTGATGTCCTCATCTTCCCACGTGACGATGTCGGCGACGCCGGGGATGTCCTTCGCCTTCGCGATATCAACACTCTTGACGCGCGCGTTCGCGTAGGGACTGCGGAGGAACTTCGCGTGGAGCATATCCGGCAGAACGTAGTCGATACCGAATTTCGCCACACCTGTCGCGAGGGCGTAGGATAGCTTGCCGGGCAGATTCCGCTGACCGACGACGCGGAACTGCTCCCGCTGACCGTTGACTCCTGCCAAATCAGCCATGCCCTCACGCCCCCTTCGCGATTTTCAACGCCGCCTCCAAAATAGCGGTGGCATGGCGCGGATACGTGCCGCAGATGCAGATATTCCCGGAGAGCGCCTCGCGGCACTCGTCCTCCGTCGGGTTCGGATTCTTGTCGAGAAGCGCCTTCGCGGAGACGAGGAAACCTGGCGTACAGTAGCCGCATTGCATCGCGTCCCAGCGGCAATAGGACTCTACCAGAGGACGCCATTTCGTATCTGCGGCAATTCCCTCGACCGTCTGGATTTCTTTGCCTTCGCACTCAATGGCGAGCGTCATACAGGCGAGAACGGCGCGCCCGTCCATTATTACGGTGCAGGAACCGCATGCGCCGCGGTTGCACATATGCTTCGCGCCCGTCAGTCCGAAACGGAACTGGAGCGCGCGCTGCAGCGTCCAATACGGCTCGATAAGCGCCTCGCACAGACATCCGTTCAGCTTCAGCCGGATGATCGCCGGCGGGACGGCGCCGGGGTGTTCCACAGCGTAATGCGACTGAAGTTCAGCAGAACTGCCAAATACACCCCGGCACACGGAACAGCGGAATTGAGTCAGCGTTTCGGGAACAGCCGCGGCTATATCTGCCGCCTGCCGGCGCACTAATTCCTTCGAGTACATAACAGACCTCCTTTGCGCCATTTTCTGAACGGTTATCATACAGACAACTCATATCTGGAGATGTAATTCTCCTGATCGTCCAATGACAGATGGGTGAAATACGCGGAGAACCCCGCAATACGTACGATAAGATCCTGATAGTCCTGTGGGTTTTTCTGCGCCGCGCGCATGACGCCGGTATCCGCCACCGTGAAGTGAAACTGAAGTCCTCCCATGTCAAAGTACGATTGGATCAGTGCCCGTACCTTGGATGTGGTCTCCTCGCCCCGGACAGAATTCGCGTTAAACCGCAGGTTGATTGCCCCACCGCATCTGAGCTTATACCATGGCATCTTCGAGACGCTTTTTACGTAAGACAGAGGACCGTTTTTCACAGCGTCCTGGCGCGGGTCGCTGGACGGAGACAGCGCGTCCCCCGTCCTTCTGCCGTCGGGCGTCGCCCAAGTGCGTTTCCCTCCATCGACCCAGTAAAGGTCGAGAGCTCCCGCGTTCGTATATCCATTGTGCGGCGCCGGGCGCGTATTGTAATAATCAGCCCAAAGGTTGGTTATCCACTCAACCATTGAATCGGCTTCATCATCATCATTGCCGTAAAACGTTATCTCGTTCCTGATTCTCTGCCGGAGCAGCTCATGCCCCTCCCAGTTGGCACACAGCGCGTCATATAATTCGCGAGTCGATACGATTTTATCATCAAAACAGAATTTCTTGATGGCATAAAGACTATCGGCGGTTGTCGCGACGGCGCCCATCAATT
>JAISDM010000270.1 GCA_031264885.1 Peptococcaceae bacterium
AATTTAAATGGGATTTGGTTTTTAATGCTTTGTCGGAGGAACAGCGGTCACGCGTTTTAGAACTTGCTCTCCGTCTGATGCCCACTGAACCACCGGAACCGGAAGATTTGGAAGCCATAGAAGAATTGGGGCCTGGAGATAGTTTCGTGTTCACATCGGCCAAAGAGATTGCCGATTATTTCGGAATCGCGGAATAACTCCGTCCCGCTCCGGGAATAAAAAGAAACCTGTCGCTACGGCAGGTTTCTTTTTATATATTCTTGGGATGCTTCTTTTTTCTGTCTCCCTATTGAAATTGCTTCCCGTTTCTGATATATTATGGTCAAGAGTTTTGCCGTTCCTCCGGCGGCTCCGCCTAAGTCATATTACTGAGCAAAGGATAAGCCGCCCTTATGGCGGCTTATCCTCTTTCTTACGCTGTTTCCAGCAGTCGTAAAGCTTGATAAGTACCTCCGCCATGGCCGATAGCGCAACAATTTTTGCCTGATATACGGCCGTGTGATATAATCATAGGAGCGAAGGGCGAAAAATATAGAAAAAAGGGCGGATGCTCATGAGCGGTTTTGTACATTTGCATAATCATACCTGTTACAGCCTGCTGGACGGCGCGTGCAAAATCCGGGAGATGGCGGACCGGGCCGCGGCGCTGGGCATGGAGGCTCTGGCCATGACCGATCACGGAGTGATGTACGGGGCCGTGGAATTCTACAAAGCCTGCAAATCGGCGGGCGTTCATCCGGTGCTGGGCTGCGAGGTGTATGTGGCGCCCCGCTCCCATTGGGACAAGGTCGCCGGATTGGATGAGAGTCCCTATCATTTGGTGCTGCTGGCCGAGACCCGGGAAGGCTGGCAAAACCTAATCAAGCTGGTATCCAAAGCGTGGCTGGAGGGTTTTTATTACAAACCCAGAGTGGACAAAGCCTTGCTGAAGCAGCATTCCAAAGGACTGATCGCTCTGTCCGCGTGCCTGGCCGGAGAGGTGTCGAGCCACCTGGTTCAGGGGCGCAAGGATGAAGCCCGGCAGGCGGCGGCGGAATATATGGATATATTTGGCAAAAACAACTTTTTTCTGGAGCTCCAGGATCACGGCATCGAGGGACAGCCCCAGGTGAACGCCGGTATGCTGGCTTTGTCCCGGGAAATGGGTCTGGATCTGGTGGTTACCAACGACGTCCATTATATTCATAAAGACGACGCGTTTATGCAGGACGTGCTGCTGTGCATTCAAACGGGCAAGAGCATCCGGGATACGGACCGGCTGCGCTTCGACACCCAGGAGTTTTATCTGAAAAGCCCGGAGGAAATGAAGCTGCTGTTTGGCGATTATCCCGAAGCCCTGACCAACACCCTGGAGATTGCCCGCCGCTGCCAGGTGGACATGGAGTTCGGGGTGAACCATTTGCCCCGGTACCCTCTCCCGGAGGGACAGACGGACGACAGCTTCCTGGAGGAAATATGCCGGCGGGGGCTGGACGAGCGATACGTCCACGTGGAAGAAGCCCATCAGGAGCGGCTGCGCTTCGAACTGGAAACCATCCGGAAAATGGGTTTTTCCAGTTATTTCTTGATCGTCTGGGATTTTATCCGGTTCGCGAAAGAACAGGGAATCGTGGTGGGGCCGGGGAGGGGTTCGGCGGCGGGAAGCATCGTGTCTTACGCCTTGGGCATCACCAATATTGATCCCCTGAAATACGACCTGCTGTTTGAGCGGTTTCTGAACCCGGAACGGGTCAGCATGCCGGACATCGACATCGATTTCTGTTACGAGCGCAGGGGAGAGGTGATCGACTACGTCATCGAGCGCTACGGCCGGGATCATGTGGCCCAAATCATCACCTTCGGAACCATCGCGGCCCGCAGCGGCATCCGGGACGCCGGCAGGGCCATGGGCATTCCGCTGTCATTGGTGGATAAGGTGTCCAAGATGGTCCCTATGGGGCCGGGGGTGACGCTGGCAAAAGCCCTGGAGAGTTCCCCCGAACTGTCCCAATGGGTGAAAGAGGACGAGCAGGTTCGGGAACTGCTGCGCATCGCTCAGTCCCTGGAAGGCATGCCCAGGCACGCCGGCACCCACGCGGCGGGACTGGTGATCTCCAATCTTCCCCTGGATCATTACCTGCCTCTGCAAAAAACCTCCGACGGCTTGCCCTGCACCCAATTTGAGAAAGACACGGTGGAATCCATCGGATTGCTGAAAATGGATCTGCTGGGACTGCGGACTCTGACCGTGATCCGGGACGCGATCCTGTTTGTTCAGACGAATCACGGGATCACGCTGGATATGGACCGGCTGGGGCTGGACGACGAAGCGGCCTACCGGCTCCTGTCCGTGGGCGACACCATCGGCGTGTTTCAGCTGGAAAGCCCGGGGCTGAGGGCCATCTTGAGAGAGATGAAGCCGGACCGGTTTGAGGACATCGTCGCCTTGGTGGCGCTATACCGTCCGGGCCCCTTGGGCAGCGGCATGGTGGAGGATTATATCAAGCGGCGGCACGGCCAAGTCAGCGTCACCTACCTGCATCCCCTGCTGGAACCGGTGCTGGAATCCACTTACGGGGTGATATTGTACCAGGAGCAGGTGATGCGGATCGCCAGTGAAATCGGCGGATTCACCCTGGGCGAGGCGGATCAGCTCCGGCGCGCCATGGGGAAGAAAAAACCCGAGGTGCTGGCGGGATACCGGCAACAGTTCTTGGACGGCGCGGCGGCGAAGGACGTGGACTACCCCACCGCCGCCAAAATATTCGAGCTGATGGAGTTCTTTGCCGGCTATGGGTTTAACAAGAGCCATTCGGCGGCCTACGCGCTGCTGGCCTACCAAACCGCGTACCTAAAGGCGCGTTATCCGGCGGAATTCATGGCGGCGCTCTTGTCCAGCGTCATTGAAAGCAAGGACCGGGTGCCTTTCTACATTGAGGAATGCCGTCAGAGAAAGATTGAAATACTGCATCCGGACGTAAACGAGAGCCGGGCCTATTTCACCGTGTCGCAGGACAAAATCCGGTTTGGCCTGGCGGCCATCAAACAGGTGGGGCTGCCCGCCATCGAGTCGATCCTGAAGGAACGGGAGGAAGGCGGCCCCTTTGAGAATCTGCAGTCTTTCTGCAGACGGGTGAACCTGACCCATGTCAACCGCCGGGCGCTGGAAAATCTGATCCGCTCCGGGGCCTTCGGTTCAACGGAAGGGAACCGGGCCCAATTGCTGACCGTTATGTCCGAATGTGTGGACCGGGCCGGCCTTTGGCAAAAACAAAACCAGACGAAGCAAATGTCCCTGTTTGATCTGGACGCCGGAACATCCTTTGAGGATCCGCCCATTCCCCTGCCGGGAATAGAGGAGTTTTCGCAGAAAGAGATCCTGAAAATGGAGAAAGAAGTCATCGGGCTGTACTTAAGCGGGCATCCCTTGACGCCTTATGTGGAGGCTTTGGCGAAAAGAACCGGCGGCCTGATCGGGGACTTGAATCCTGAGCAGGACGGCCTGACGCTGATCTTGGGGGGAATCATCACCAATTTGCGGCGCTCTGTGACGAAAAAAGGGCAAATGATGGTTTATCTGACCATGGAGGATCTGACGGGCGCGTTGGAGGTGCTGGTGTTTCCCAAGACCTTTGCGCGCTATTCGGCGGTTTTGGCGGAGGACGTTCCGGTTCTGGCCAGAGGCAGGCTGTCCGTGGAAGGGGAACAGGTAAAACTGTTCGCGGAGGA
>JAISDM010000283.1 GCA_031264885.1 Peptococcaceae bacterium
CGTCAAAACACATAAACGAATGGGGCGGTCCATATTTATCCGTCAGTTCGGCAAGCAGCTTCCCGAATAGATCTATTTCCATACGAGTATACCTCAATATTACTGTAAACCGGCCAAAATCGCAAACAAATCCGGCCGCTTGGATCGGCGCGCCGCGGCAATTCGGCGCCGCCAAAGACGGGCGGCAGAATGCCGCCCCTACGGGCATCGTTCGCGGTACCGTAGGGGCGGCATACTGCCGCCCGGACCCCACCCGGAGACGCACCCATCTTAAAATACACTTGCGATGACTCATTTCAAGGCGTCGGCAACGTCGCCTTTTTTGTGATCTCCAAATTACGAACACATTATATGGCAGCGCCAATTTGCGCCAATCCAATGAGATGCTAATATCTCCACATGATTGTTATACCCCCCTACCCTACCTCTGAATTGACACCCCGCCATCCCCCGCCACCCCGGCGAAGTTTGTTTGCCGAAACAGCTTGACACACTGCTGAATCTCAGGTATACTAATGCGGTAGCTTCCGGAATGAATCCGGAAATAGTTTGTGCCGTCACGGTATGTCACTGTCACGAAAGATGAAGAGGCGAATCAAGAAGTTCGCGTTGCCGCCAGAAGAGCGGTGCGTATTCTTGGTTCGCTTTTTGCTTTTAACGAAACGGAAAGGAATAGCCGCAATGAAAACTCTGCGAAAAATCTTTAATCGGGTAAATCCTAATATGGGTGTCATCGTCATTGCGCTTATCGCGGCGGCAATCGTGTCCCTGCTGCTTGGCGTGGGATTAGGACCCGTCGCCGTCGCGCCGGGAACGGTGGCGCGCATCATGCTCGGCGAGCTGCCGCTCATAGGGAACGCGGTGGAACATCATTGGACGCAGCTTGACCAAAACATCGTACTCGGTCTCCGTCTGCCCCGCGTCTGTCTCGGACTTGTTGTGGGCGCCTCGCTGGCCGTAACCGGCGTGACGATGCAGGCGCTGGTGCGCAACCACCTCGCTGATCCGTTTATTCTCGGGGTGTCGTCAGGCGCGGCGGCGACCGCGACCCTCGGTATGCTGTTTGGCGTATTCGCCTTTCTGGGCGAATATTCCCTGTCCATCAGCGCGTTTATCGGCTCAGCCGTGACCATCGTTTTTGTCTATATGATCTCCCGTGTCCGCGGACGGATCAATATAACGCAGTTGTTGCTTTCGGGCGTAGCCCTCTCCATGATCATGGACGGATTTACCCGCGTCATCACGCTGTCCGCGCCGAACGCCCTCGGCTTGCATAACGCCACTTTCTGGATGTCGGGTTCGCTCGCGGGGGCGAAATGGGGTTACCTCACGCTGCCGCTTGTGGTGCTGCTCGGGTGTATGGCCGTTTTGATGATCAACTATCGCGGATTGAACCTGCTGCTGCTCGGGGAGGAAAGCGCGGGCGCCCTCGGCGTCAATGTGCGGCGGCTGCAAAAAGTGTTGGTTCTGGTCGCGTCGCTGATGGCCGGAACCACCATCGCGGTCAGCGGGAGCATCGGTTTTGTCGGGCTAATGGCGCCGCACTTCACCCGCTTGCTTGTCGGCGGCGACCATCGCAAGGTTTTGCCGATTTCGGCTTTGCTCGGCGGTATTTTCGTGGTATGGGTTGACGTGGCCGCGCGAATGATACTCGCTCCGGAGGAACTGCCCGTCGGGATACTGACCGCGATCATAGGCGGTCCGCTGTTCATATTCCTTTTGAAACGAAGGGGGAAAGACAGGTAATGAACACAAGGCTTACGATTGACGGTCTTTCGTTTTCATACGGCGAGGCGGACGCGGTCAGCGATGTGGCGCTTGATGTAAAAAAAGGCGAGTTCGTCGGATTGATCGGACCAAACGGCAGCGGGAAATCCACCATATTGAAGAACCTGTATCGGGCGCTCGTTCCGGATAAAGGAGCGATCGCGCTGGACGGCGAGAACCTGCTTACGATGCCGCATAAGAAGTCCGCGCTGAAACTCGGAGCCGTCGGGCAGGAAAACGACGTGCCCTTCGATTTTCTTGTGGAAGAAGTCGTGGCGATGGGGCGCAGTCCCCACAAAAAGCTGTTTGATTTTGACACGGACGAGGACAGGCGCATTGTGCGGCACGCCCTCGAACATCTCGGAATGGAAGATATGGCGAAGCGTCATTATCTCAATCTGTCCGGCGGCGAGAAACAGCGGGTCATCATAGCCCGCGTGGTGGCGCAGGAAACGGATTTTTTGCTGCTGGACGAGCCGACCAACCATCTGGACATAAGCTATCAGCTTCAAATCTTCGATTTTGTCAAACGCCTCGGCGTAACCGTGCTGTCCGCGATGCACGACCTGAATATGGCGGCGTTGTACTGCGACAGGATTTATGTACTCAAAAACGGCGAAGCGGTTTTGCGCGGCGTCCCCGAAGAAGTGCTTACGCCCGAGAACATTCTCAGCGTCTTTGGAGTGCGCTGTGACGTGTCGGTACATCCGGCGACGGGAAAAATCGCGATCACTTATCTGCCCGAAGCGATGGGCGGAGTGAAGCATAAAACAACACCATAAGGGGGAATTCAAAATGAAAACGCGTGTCATCTCATGGCTGCTCGCGCTCGCGCTGATCCTTGCGTCAGCCGCGTGCGGCGGCGCGGCAAACGGCGGAAACGGCGGAAACAGCGAAAACAGCGAAAGCAGCGGGAACAGTGGAAGCAGCGGGAACGGCGGCGCGGCGCCGGCGGGAACAGCCCCGGACGCTTCGGCGGCGCCGGAAGAATCCGCCGCCGCGTACCCGCTCACCTTCGACAACTATGGGCGGACAGTGACAGTCGGCGCGAAGCCGCGGAAGGTTCTGACGCTGGGCCCGAACTGCACCGAGGTTTTTGCCGCGCTGGGACTGTCCGATGTGGTCGCCGGCAGAAGTCTGGTCAATCACAGCCGCGGGCCGCTGCCCGAGTACGCGGACGCCGTAAACGGCATATCACAGCTGACTTATGGCGGCGCCACCCGTGAAGCCGTCATCTCCAGCGGCGCGGACTTTATTTACGGGCTTGACTGGGAATTCGGCGGCGCCGGGCTGGACATCGCCGAGCTTGAGAGCTACGGCGTGACCGTCTACGTTGACTCCGCGGCGACGCTTGAGCAGACCTATCAGGAGATACTCGACATCGGGAAGATTTTTGGCGCCGAGAGCGCCGCCGAAGCATATGTCGCCGATCAAAAATCGCGTATCGCCGCGGTTGAAAGCATCGTCGCGGATCAGGCAAAGCCCAAAGTTCTCATCTGCGATTCGGTTGACGACGGGGTGTTCACCGCCAGCGGCGTAAACTTTGAAACCCTGCTGCTCAATCTCGCGGGCGGCGAGAATCTGTTTGCCGACCTCACCGAAAAAGCCTGGCTCACAGTCAGCTATGAGGAAGTCATGAAACGCGTGCCCGACGTCGTCCTCATTCACGACTACGACTCGCCGTCCGTAGAGGAAAAAATAGCGAAACTAAAGGCAAATGACGTCCTCGGACAGCTTGACGCCGTGAAGAACGACCGCTTCGCGGTCATTGAGCTTGAGAGCGTTTTGCCCGGCGACAGACTCGCCTATACAGTCGAAACACTGGCAAAAAGCCTATATCCCGATTTGTTCAAGTAACCGGATTCTATACCGTAGGGGCGGCATTCTGCCGCCCGAATCCAGAAATGCCCGGACACTGAGCGCCACGCATTCAAAAACCATTGACTTGGCAAGCAAGACAAAAATAGGTATAATAAGGCTGCCGTCCGACGCGCGCGTTGAATGACAGCCTTATTAAATTTGGATCCGAAGGAGGCAAATATGCCGGATCATTCCCTACAGAAGTTCATACAAAAGAACACACAGCGGCAGGCCGGTATATCCGCCAGAAAAGGCTTGGACAGAGACGCCGCGGCAAGGTTCAGCCGTATTATTTCGGAAAAACTGATTTCCTCCGCCTATGGAAAAGCGGCCGTGATTTTTTCTTACCAGCCGTTTGGCGGCGAGGTGGATATCTCATATTTTAACGAATGGGCCGTTTCGGAGAAAAAGCGCGTCGCCTTCCCCATTTGCCGCGACGGCGGGAAAATGACCGCCGCGCTGCCGAATGGCCCTGACGCCTGGGAAATAGGGAAATACGGGATTAGGACACCCGTGGAAAGCCGCTCGACCCTATTGGAGCCCGCGGAATTGGAATTGGTGATCGTTCCCTGCGCCGCTTTCCATGGGACAAGCAAAATGAGAATCGGCATGGGCGCGGGCTATTATGACCGCTACCTGCCCCAATGCGGAAAAGCCGCCGCCATCGCCGTTGCCTTTGAGGCGCAGCGCTTGGACGATTTGCGCGCCGACGAGTGGGACATGCCGCTTACCCATATCGTCACAGAAGAACGCTGGTACTAGACGCTTTATATATTGTGCAAGCGATGTGATTTTTATTGTTTCCGGACGGGCCCGGGCGGCATTCTGCTGCCCAACGCCACCCCATCATCTCCTGTTCTGTACATAAGACTCCGTTTAAGCAAAAGCGTTTCAAAAAAACTCACTTTTTTCTTCTTGCGCCCTTTGGTTTTTCCGCGCCGGCGCCAGCGATCACGTGGGCATCGTAGAATCCGTGGAAGGCGAGACCGTGTACACCATCGAAGGCAATACAAGCGCCTTGGACATGTCTGTCGATGATCTTGCTGACTTTATCTAAAAGCAAAACGCGCCGCAAAAGACGGCGCGTTTTGCTTTTGAACATGCGTTATAATCCAGATTAACAAGGGAACGCAACGGTTTGAGGGGAGCATCAAATGTTTTTGAAGCGTTTTAACTGCGCTTTGAGGTCGGCAATTTCAGCGTCTTTCCCAGCAATTTCGGCGTCTTTTTCCACAATTGCGTCGGCAATCGCGCCGGCGATTTCACCTTCGCGGCGAAGAGCTTCGTTTAACCACATCGCGTATCTCTTGAGTGTGCTCCTATCCGCCGCCACCAAGTTGTAGCGTTGGCAAAAGTCGCCATATCCCGTATTTGCGTTTGCGAATTCCTGTAATTGCGGATACATCTTCAACACCTCCTGCGGTGATTTTTTCAGCTCATGAGATTTCCAAAACAGCATCAGCCAGCAGTGCAGCGCGTTTTTGTAGTCGACGCGGCCTTCTTCTATCAATGTGATAAACCGTGGCAGTTGTACGTCAAACTGGGTAATTGTATCGTCCGCCACTGTGTGCGGCGGCTTTGTGAAAAGCATCTGCGCCGGCTGTACGATATCGGCGTTGTCACCGCGGATGTTATAGCACAATATATTGATCAGTATGATTTTCGGTATTTTTTAATAAATTTTCCGGCGACGGTTTCGTTTGCAAAAATCGCGCTCCAAGTCGGATCCGCCAATGTGGACAAGAAATTTTGCGGGAATATGATTTTCATTTGATTTCGCCAAGAATGATACTCCATGACCGCTCCTTCACAATTTGCTTTTTATGTTGATATCGTA
>JAISDM010000304.1 GCA_031264885.1 Peptococcaceae bacterium
CGCGGTGACTGGTATTCCCTGTGTTACATGTGTACCCTGTCATTCCGGGTCCCGCCCGGAATGACAGCCATTGGTGTGCGACGCGGATGCCCGGTTGCCCGGTACGCGATTGCCGTGCAGTCCAAGGGGTGGGCGGCAGGATGCCGCCCCTACGGAGGCATTCTGCCGCCTGGGACCAGGATCAACACATTTTTTTGAGGGGCATATGAAACGTTTAAGGCTGTGGATGGTCATTTGTATATGCGCCGTTATTTTGTGCGCGGCGCCGGCGCCGGCTGTTTTTGCCGATTCGGTGACGGATACGCTGGCGGTTTATGTGGGGTATTATGGCGGCCCGTATTATCTGAAACAGGAATATCACTGGACGGAGCTCGACGATTTGTACGGCGGCGCGCTGGACACACATGAGGCGGCCTACAGCTATTACAGCGGCAGCCGCGTCGCGGTGGATTCGGCGCGGGGGTTTTATTTGTCGGATTTCCTGCAATACGCGGGAGTGGACTTGAATTCCACGGCTTCCCTGGATTTTTACACGAAAGACCATACGTCGGGGGCATACCGGTCGTTTACAAAATACGCCATGCTCGACGCGCCGAGGTACTATTTCCCGAACATGACGGTAGACGAAGCGACGGAGGAACTCGCGCCGCGGGGCGGCGGATCCCTGTGGGACGGCGCGCTGCAGGTGGAGACCATGATGGCGCTGGAGGACAACTGGGAATGGGACGCCGAGGGCACGAACTTCACGAATCCCGGCACGTCAAGCCGCTTCCGGCTGCTTTTCGGGCAGCTTGAGCCCGCGGAGGCCATGACCAGCGCTTCCGCGAAATATGTTTACGCCATATATGTGACCTTCTCGGGCATGCCCATACTCACCGCGGAGGAACAGGACTTATCCGTCAAAATCGGCAGCGATTACCGCGTCACCGTCAATGTGGCGGCCGAGGACAGCCTGCTGGACGAATATGTAAAGGACAATCTCGTCTGGAGTTCCAACAATACCGACGCGGTAGAGGTGGATATGTACGGGAACCTGAAGGTGAAGCAAAACGGCGAGGCGGTGGTGACGGTCACGTTCGGGGAAACCTCCGCTTCTGTGGTGGTCGCCGTGGACGGCGAGGCCGACGGCGGAAGCGGCGGGGACAGCGGGAACGGCGGCGGCTTAGCGGAGCGTGAGAACGGCGGCGGTTCTCCGGAGAATGAAAACGGCGAAGGCGGCGGAAACGCTGAAAGCGGCGAACCGCAGAGTTCTGAAAGCCGCGATGGGGCGGAAGCGGTCTCCTTCTCGGAAAACAGCGCCGGTGTGTATATTCTTTCCTCGGAACTCATGGCGCGGACAGAATACGCGGAATGGGTGAACAGTATTCTGCGGCATGAGGTCACGACGGACAGCGCTGCCGGCGGCGTGGCCAATTGGCGGGACGGCCCGATGGAGGACGGCGCGGAAGCGCTGAGAGTACAAATCACAGCGTACGGCTCGTGGCCTGTCTACGCCGGAGCGGGCGCGCTGTTTTTGCTGGGCTTGTTCGGCGGGGCCGCGTCGTTTAAATTTCATATGGGCAGAGGTGGTATGAAAAATTGACAACTACAGCCGCGGCAGCGGCGGAACCGTTCCGGCTGCCGGATATTCTCAGGACGCTGGCGGCGCCGCTGGAGGCGCCGGTGATCGTTGTTCTGATCATCTGCGCGGGCGGGGCGGTTCTGCTGCTCGGATGGATGATCGGCGAATATTTTACGGAGCGCCGGCATTTGAAAGTGAGTCTGCCGCGTCTTTTGGATGAACTCCAGGGGGGCGCCGCGCCCGCGGAAGAATGTATCGCGCGCAGCGGCCTTTTGCGCAGACAGAAGGAAGCCCTGCTTGAGCTGAGCGCGCATCCCGGATTCTCGGCGCAGACGCGGGAGGCGCTGGCTGTGCGGCTCATGGAGCAGGAGCAGGCGCGTTACGACGGGATATTGCGCTGGTCGGAACTCATCGCCCGCCTGGGTCCTATGTTCGGCTTGCTCGGCACGCTGATACCGCTGGGCCCGGGCATCATCGCTTTGGGGCAGGGGGATACTTATACCTTGTCCAATTCGCTGCTGACGGCTTTTGACACCACCATAACGGGTCTCGTCAGCGCGGCCGCGGCGACGGTGGTCTCAAGCGTCCGCCGCGCTTGGTACAAGGATTATATGTCGATTCTTGAGACCGCCGCGGAAAGCGTGTTGGAGAAGGAGAATCAGAGAGGGAGGGCCGGAGATGGAAAGGAAGCTGACGGCAAAACGGAAGAATAGCGTGGCGGAAGCGCCTGTGAACCCGATGGAGGGGATCGCGAATCTCGCCGATGTGATGCTCGTGCTCGCCGTGGGGATTATGCTGGCCCTTGTCATCAACTGGAACGTGGATCTGGCGGTGGTGAGCGCCGCGAACAAGACCGAGGCGCAAATCGACCGGTCGGAGGCGCTCACCTTTGAGGAGGACGACATCCGGCCCGCCGATATGAGCGGCGATCCGGAGGGGGCGGAGATGAAAAAACTCGGCGTCGTATACTATGATGAAAGCACCGGCACTTATTATTTAATGGAATCGGAGGAGTGACATGAAGCGGTTACTGTTTATCCCATCCGGCGGACGCGTCCGGCGGTCTGACGGCGCCGCGCCGCGCTGTTTTGGCGGCGCGCTGAAATTGTTCTTTTGGATCGCGTCGGTATGCCTCTTTTTGTCCGCGCCGGCCGCGGAGGCATGGGCGGCGGGCGCGCCTTGGGACGGGACTGTGGACGTGTCCTGGTACGCCCCGGATCAGACGGAGTTTTTCATAGACACTCCGGCGAAGCTGGCGGGGCTGGCGGCGCTGGTCAACGGCATGACGGATCCTGGCTGTCCGGAGATCATCGGCGGCAAGCCGTATATATCGGCCAAGGCTTACGCGGGCGTGATGCTTGTGGGCGCGGGCGGCGGCAATGTGTCGGACACCGTCTATGTCAGCGACATTGACTTTGCGTACAAAACGGTGTACCTGACCGCCGATCTGGACATGGGCGGCGTGTATAACAGCGCCTCCGGGACCTGGAGCGGCCCGAACTGGACGCCTGTGGGCGGAAAGTATTCCATGAAGGTGGGCGAGATCAAGGGCGACAGCCTGGTTCTGGACGCGCGTTTCAACGGCGTATTCGACGGGCAGGGGTACACCGTTTCCAATATCTATTGCGACCGTTTCGCGGAAAAAGGCTTTCCCTACAGTCAGTGTGTGGGACTCATCGGCTTCCTCGGCGGCGCGTCCGATCTGAACCCGAAGATCACAGGCGAATTTGCGGACGGCTGGCAGCCCGCTGTCCGGAATGTGGTTGTGGGAAAGGGTTATATTTACGGCCGGCGCATGGTGGGCGGCATTGTCGGGCGCGTGGGGGAAACCAACTACGGCGTCGTCATCGAAAACTGCGCCAACAACGCGGCGGTTCACAACACCGACTCCAAGGGGATCGGCGGGATCATCGGCGCGGGCTGGGGGATGGGTTTTGTCCGCAATTGCTACAATACCGGAAACGTTACCACCACTTACGCCTGTCCCGCGGGGGGAATATGCGGCAGCAACAACGGCCTGAGCATATACAATTGCTACAATACGGGCAAAATTGACAGCAACGGGCAGAAGCGCGGCCGCGGTATCGGGGGGCATGACGCGGGATCTTACACCGTAACGAACTGCTATTACCTTGAGGGCAGCGACGACGATCCCGACAGCCGGGGCTGGTACAAAGGCGCCAGCAAAAAAATAACCGTCAGCGTATCGGCGCTGCCGGAGGCGGAAATGAGGTCGGCATCTTTCGCCGGCATGCTGAACGCGTCCGGGAACGCCTTCGTTTCGGATACGGGGAACGTCAACGGCGGCTATCCGGTGCTGTATTTTCAAGCCGGGGGCGCCTTCGCCTCTTCCAGTTTTGAGGTCGAGGCCGTACAGTCTGAGTTTGGCGGCAGTATTTCCGCCGATGTAACGGGGAAGGCGCCGGCGGGAAAAACGGTGACCCTGACCGCCGAGCCCGAGGCGGGTTATCTCTTGAAGTATTATACCTTGAACGGCGAACGGCTGGAATCGGCGTTTTTTACACTCAGTCAGGACAGCGCGGCGAGCGCCGTGTTCGGCAAGGTCGTCCCCGTCGGCGTGAGCCTTCCCTCAAGCGACGAATATTATCTGGCCGTGACGAGGACGGGGTACAAAATGTCCGGCGGCGAAATGGTTTATGTGACCGGCGACCCCATCTCAGACGGGGACACGGTTCTGGAAGGCAATATCCTGACCGTCCGGGCCGCGGGCTGGGACGATGTCTTTCCTCAGGACGTCCATTATGAATATACCGATGATTTTACCGTGACCGGAACCAATGCCGTGAAGAATCCGGACGGGACTTTTACCGTGGACGGAAGCGGCGGCGTGTCCATCGGCGTAACCCGCGGCGCGCAGCTCAAATCCTGGCTGAGCGGGGCGGACACGAGCTGGTATGTGGGGGAGCGGAGCGAATACATTTTGCAAAGCGGGGCGGAGCTGGCCGGCGTCGCCTTCCTTGTGAACCGTGAGGGCGTCACCTTTGAAGGCGTGACGGTCTATCTCGACGGCGACATTTCGCTGAATAATACCGACGGCACGGCGGGGATCCGCGTGTGGAAGGCCATCGGCGCGAACACCACAAGGGCGTTCAAAGGGACGTTTGACGGCAAGGGGCATGTCATACGGGACATGACGGCGTATAACGACGGCAGCTACGCCGGCCTCTTCGGTTACTGCGCGGGGGCGGCGATACGGAATGTGACCGTGGCGGGTACGGTGGAGGGCAAGGCGGCCTCGTCTTACGCGGCGGGGATTGTGGCCTACGCGGCGGGCAGCGTCATTGAGAACTGCGTCAACCGCGCGTCTGTGACCGCTTCCGGCACAGGGGCCGCCGGGATAGCGGCCTACATAAGCGAGGAATCCACGGTCGCCGGCTGTGTCAATCGGGGGACGGTCAGCGGAACCACCGGCGTCGGCGGCATCGTGGGGATATCCTACACAGGCGGGGACACAATCACCGGCTGCGTCAACTATGGCGCGGTCAAAGCCGCGGGAGAAGGCGCCTACGGCGTCGGCGGCGTCGCCGGGCGGCTGGCCGGGACGGCGGCGGGCTGCGCGAATTACGGGGCTGTTGACAGCGCCGACCGGTATACGGGCGGCATCGCCGGATACGCCACGGCGAAGAATCTGTCCGCTGTGAAAAACTCCCTGAACGCCGCCGGCGTCAGTTCAAACTGCGGGCATAAGGACGCGGCGCTGGGCGGTCTGGTGGGCTATGGGCAGTATCTGACCCTCGCGAACTCCAAAAACAGCGGAACCGTCACGAAAGCCGCGGCCTTCGCGTCGGCGAACTTTGGCGAAACCGTCGGGCGCTCCGGCGCGGTGACGGAAACGCCTTTGACCGACGAGAGCGTGTTCCCCAAGCCGGAGGCGGATACGCCGCCGCCTGCGCTGTCGCCGCCGTCCGGGTCGCCCGGGTCGTCCGGGTTGGCGTCAGGCGCTTCAGGCTCAGGCCCGTACAAGATTACCTTTATGGCGGACGGGAAGACGGTCGAAGCCGTGACGTACACGCCGGGAGAGAAGCCGGCGGCGCCGGCGCTGCCCCAGAAGGCGGGATATACGGCGCGCTGGGAAGATTATGAGACGGAGCCGCCGCGGAACATCACCGTCCGCGCGGTTTACCGCCAAATCAACGCGCGCGGCGGAGACGACATACAGGCGGACGGAACCTACTTCCTGGGATTCTACGCCAGCGGTCTCCTGACAGTCGGCGGCGGGCTGGACGTCGTTCTCGACGGCTCAAACGGTCTTTGTGAAAACCTGGCGGTCACTGTCGGCGGGGGGACGAAGCTGACGCTGCGGAATGTGAACATCACCGGCGCGTCGGCCGTTCTGACGACGGAGGGCGGCGTCATTCGATTCGAGGGCAAAAACACACTCGCTTCCGTGAGCGACGTCAAGGGCAATCTGAATCCCGCCCTCATGGTGAACGGCGACACGGAGCTGACCGGCGCCGGCTCGATGATCATTCAAGCGGGGATCAACAACAGCGCCGTCAAAGTCGCCGCCGGCAAAACCCTGACGCTGTCCGCGGGGGATGTGACCGTCGTCAAAACCGAGATGCTCGGCGAAGCCGGCGGAGCGGTACACGCCCCCGGCGGAACCGTCAAAATCAGCGGCGGGACCTTGACCGGCCGGACGAACAGCGACAATGTGGCGGTGGTCTTCGCGAAGAACGCCGCGGTCAGCGGCGGCTTCCTGCGCCTGGAAGCGGAACGCTCGCCATACGTCTTGCAAGCGGAGCGCGCCGTTTTCGACGGCGGCGAGCTGTACGCCGTCGGACACAGCGGCAACAGCGCCGCGGAAAGCATGTATTACTACGGCAGGGACGCGGTATCCGGGCTCGCCGGCGCGGTGAAGGGGACATTCGCCTCCGCGCCTCCGTCCGCCGGCTGATACGGCGGTCCGGGGTATCCCTGGGTTCGGGCGGGACCGTCCGAAAACAAACGGGCGGATTGCCATCCGCCCCTACGGCGCCGTGAATAATGCGTCCGTAGGGGGCGGCGGCGGACGCCCCGCGGTGGTTCGCCCCCGGTTCCCCCCGTGGGGGCACGGCATGCCGTGCCCCGTCCCGTTTCCGGACGGTCCCGGGCGGCAGAACGCCGCCCCTGCGGAAACATCATTCCGGCGCCTGATTCTTAATTTTTGCCCGTAGAATTCGCCAGAAACGCGTCCGCTTCGCCGGCGAGGTCGCAGCCCCAAAACAGGCTGTAGAATTCCCGCGTTTTGTCGGCCATATCGTAATCGTACACATCCGGATAGAGCAGATTGCCCAGCCACCAGACGCCCAGAACCATATTCACCGACGGCGGATTGGACATCCAGTTGTAGGGGAGGCCGGGGATCTCATAGTACCGGCCTTCGCGGACGGCGGACAGCTCCAGCCAGACCGGGTCGCTGCCCACATCGCTGTAGACGCTGCCGGTGGCAAACAGGATCACGTCCGGATCGAAGAGATAAAGCTGTTCCATGCTGATGGTATTGCCGCCGCCGCTGTTGCGGATATCTTCCACAACGACGGCGTTCACCGCGCCTACGAGGGGGATCACCTGGGACTGGACGGATCCTGACGCGTTGGTGTTAAGCCCGGTGGCGCCGGAGGTGTACATGACGGAGAGCCGGTCCTCTTCGCTGATTTTGGCGGAGTTTGCGGCTGCCGCCGCAAGGGTGTCCTCGATATACGCGGCCAGCTGTTCGGCTTTCCCGGTTTTGCCCGCGAGGAGTCCGCCCAAGGTTCGGTACGCCTCCGCCATGTGCGCCAGGTCGGCCTCGATGAATAGGGTGGGGATGCCCGTCTGCTTCTGCACCATGTCCATATCCTTGTCTATGCCGTCCTTTTTATCGCCCAGGTCGATGACGACCTGGGGCGCCGCGTCGAGGAGCGCCTCCAGGTTCAGCGTACTCTTGCTGCCGTAGAACTGCCCCGTGGTGGGCAGTGTGAGCAGGACTTGGGGCAGGTATTTATACTGGCTGCTGGAGGGCGTGCTGCCGGCCGACACCAGGTATTCGGGCGCGATGGTTGCCAGGAGCATGGTGGCCACGGCGCCGCTTGGGGCGACGCGGGTGATGTCCCGGGGAAGCGTGACCTGTCTGCCCGAGGAGTCCGTAAACACAAAGGTGTCTTCTCCCGCCGCCGTAGGCGCGCCGGCGCAGCCGGGCAGGCACGCGGCGAGCAAAATGGCGGCGGTGAGGACCCATGCCGTCCTTCGGATCATGTTCAAACCTCTCTTTCTACTGCGGCCGGCGCGGGCCGGTGGTACGGTATGGATACAAGATGCTCCTTCCCGGCGGCTTCCAGTCTCCCCACAGAGACGCCGATCCCGTACAAGGACGAGAGCGTGTCCTCCGTCAAGACCGCCGCCGGATCGCCCCAGGCCAGTACGGCGCCGTCTTTCAGCGCCAGCACGGCGGTTGAGTAGCTCAGGGCGTGGTTGGGCTCATGTGTGGAAAAAACCACGGTATAGCCCTTGCTCCCCAGGGCTTCGACGCGTTCCATGACCCGGAAGCGGTTGCCGTAATCGAGATTGGCCGTGGGTTCGTCCATCACGAGGATATGGGCGTCCTGAATCAGCGTCCGCGCCAGGAGTGTCAGCTGACGCTCCCCGCCGCTGATCTTCCCGCAGCCCCGGTCGCTTAGATGCGCGATGCCGAGGCTTTTTAATATATCCATCGCTTTGTCATAATGCGCGCCGCAGGGACCGCGAAAGGCGGGGAGCTGGCTGGCGACCCCCATCAGCACAGTGTCCAGCACGGTATAATTGAAAGCGGGCGACGTGGACTGGGGGATGTACGCGATGAGTTTCGCCGCGTCGGGCCGTTTCATGTCCCGGATATCCTTCCCGTCGATCCGCACATGGCCGGCGCGGGCCTTGAGCAGACCGAGCATACACTTGAAAAGTGTGCTTTTGCCCACGCCGTTGGGGCCCAATACGGACAGGCGCTCTCCCGCGGCGGCGGAGAAGCTCACGTCCCGGAGCACATCTCCCGCGCCGTAGGAAACCGAAAGGTTCTCGACCTCAAGCACGGGCTTCGCCTCCCGTCAAAATCAAGTACACAAACACCGGCGCGCCGATAAAGGATGTGAGTATGCCCAGAGGAATCTCGCTTGTGGCGGCGACGCGCGCCACATTGTCCACCACAACCAGAAACGCGGCGCCCATGAGTATGGAGGCCGGAATCAGCCTCCGGTAATCGAAACCGAACATAAGGCGGCAGAAATGGGGGATCACCAGTCCCACCCAGGCGATCATGCCGCTGACCGCCACGCTGGCCGCCGTCATCATCGTGGCGCAGACAATGACGGTGAGGCGCAGCCGCCCGGTGTTGATTCCGAGGCTCTGCGCCTCGTCGTCTTCTGTGGTCAGAACATTGACGCGCCAGCGGAGCAAAAACAGGGGAACCAGTCCTATGACGACGGGCGCCGCCACGAAGGGCAGATCCTCCAGTTTGGCGGAGGCCAGTGATCCCATGAGCCAATAGGTAATCGCGGGCAGCTGATCCTGGGCATCGGCGATGAGCTTGATGAAAGAGGTGCAGGCCGTAAAAAGCGAACTGATCATCACCCCCGCGAGAACCAGCGACAGCGTGCCTTCCAGGCGGCTGAAACGGCTGACCGAATAAGCCAGCAGCACCGCGCCCAGTCCGAACAGGAACGCGGAAACCGTGACGCCGAGGTAGCCGAAAGACAGGAATATGCCCAGCGCCGCTCCGAAGCCCGCCCCAGAGGACGCGCCGAGGATGTCGGGGGACACCATCGGATTGCGGAACATGCCCTGATAGGCGGCGCCCGCGGTTGAAAGCGCCGCCCCCACCAGCGCCGCGGCGGCGACCCGCGGCAGCCGTATACGGAAGATGACCGAGAACTCGGTCGTCACGCCTTCCAGTCCGGCGGGATGAAAGGGCGCCGACAGGATGCGCAGCAGACTCCCCGCGCTCACGGAATAGCGCCCGAGGAAAAAAGACGCGGGCAGCACTGTCAAAAAAACAAGGCCGAGGACGATCATCCGGCGCCGGTATTTTTTCGTCATAAAAACAGTACCCTCACATAGCAGTTTTGCGATTCACAATTTGGAAATGCGTGTCTGTCGAGGACGGGCGGCAGAATGCCGCCCCTACAGACGCATCGTTCACGGTACCGGGCGGGACCGTCCGGCGCCGGTATTTTTTCGTCATAGGAATAATTCGGGCAGGAGGTCCAGGAACTCTGCTATGTGGGGGAGGCGGTATTCCGCTCTGGGATAGACCAGGTAATAGTCGGTGTGGAATTGGGGCAGTGATTCGGTCCCTTCCAGCTCAAAGACCCGGATGCCGGATATCCCGCGGGTCAGGCTCAGGGGAACCAGTCCGGCGCCCAGCCCGGCGGCGGCCATCCGGATGAGGACCTCGCTGTGGCTGCTGGTCAGAAGGGCCGGGTTTTGCTCTAAGTCCAGCAAGGGCGGCTCTCCCGGCGAGGGCGGCGTGGTCAGCAGGGCCTCCGGCGAAGACTGGGAGGACTGGGACTGGTTTTCGCCGGCCGGGCGCCGGAGGATCAGGGGCAGTTCTTTCAGCCGGGAAAGGGGCAGAACAGGGGGGAGGGCCCGGTAAGCGGGCGTATCCGGGGCGGCCAGGCACAGCCGGTCCCTCCAGGCGCAATGGGATTGAAGCATGAACATATCCATGGAAGGCAGCGGATGGGCGAGGCCCAAATCATAGCGGCCCTCAAAGATCTCTTTGGCGATTTGCTCATTGTCGACTATGTCCAGCTGGAAGCGGATTTCCGGGTGTTTGAGGCGGTAGGCCGCGATGAGGCCGGGCAAGTAAGCCGTGCCGGGTACGGGATGGGCGGCGGCGCGGATGAGATTGGGCGGCGCGCAGTCCCCCACGGAGCGCAGGGCTTGTTCCATCGCGTTGACGACGGATAAGGCCCCTCTGAAAAAACGCTGCCCGGCAAAAGTCATTTCCAGCTCGGTCTCATCAGCCGCGCCCCCGCCGGCGGGTTCATGATACAGCTCGACTCCGGTTTCCTGTTCCAGCGCGTCCATGCTGGCGCGAACCTGGGAGGGCGTCATGTCCAAGTGCTTGGACGCTTGTAAGAATGTACCGTAACGCATGACATTGATAAAGATCTCGATTTGCTCGGAATTCATGGATTCACCTGCTCTTTTCCTTTTTGTCCGGGATTTTTTCCCCGGGAAGATAAACTTGAATCTGTCCTTTTTTATAAAGCCATTTGGTAAAAAAATAGGTTATGGGAATCATGGCGATCACGACAAAACCCTGGTAGGCGCTCATAATCACGCCTTGCCCTTCCATGCCCAGCAGCTTGTCGAGCCGCAGAAATCCGCTGAGCGCGGGATCGAAGACGATGATCAGCAGCACGAGTATTGTCGGGAGAATCAGGCCCTTGAGATGACCGGCGATGTGGACGCCTTCCGTGGGCGCGCTTGAAAGCGCGTCGACCAGGAGCGACCCGAATAAGGCGGGCAAAATATTGGCCGAGACGATTTTGACGACGGGCAGAGACAGCACGGGTTCCAGGGGAATCATCATGATCACGCATACTGTGATTAAGAAAATAGTGACGAAGGTGGCCACGCTGACCGCGATGGCGGAAATGACGTCCGCGTTTTCGGTTCCGGCCTCCACGCGCATCATGGACAGGGCGTTGTTGACCACGGGGAGCTTCAGATTGGTCACTTCGCCTGTAATCAAGGTGAGATATATGGAACTGCCCAGTATGGGCGTGTAGGAGATGACGTTGGAAAAAGCGTTCGGGCCAAAGACAATGATCATGGGCAGTGAAGATTGCAGGATTTCGCTGAAAGCGGGCAGCGCGTGAAAGTAAACGCCCAGAACCGTAGGGATGCCCAGCATAACGAACATCGCGCCGGCGACGCTCAGACGGCCGAACCGGTGCATGGCCGCGATGTGCCGGGCGCCCTCTTTGTCCGGATCCGGATTGTTTATGGAATGATTCCTCATGTCCGGTTCAACCTCCTCTCAGGATATTCTCTACGCGAGCAGCCGCGTCCATAAAACAGAAAACGCCATGGCCAAAAGCAGACAGACTGCCGCGGAGAACTCCTGAAACCGCGTCAGTTTGTATCTCCGAACGGCCGATTTCAGCAAGAGCGTAAGCGCCACACTGGTGAGAAAGGTCAGCGTCTCCACGGATAAATCGAAAAAGATGGGGAGGATGAACACGATTAATACGGAGGACAGATAAACGCCGCCGCTGATCATGCCCCACCGCTGATCCCTGTTTTTGATTTCAAAGGTGCGTTTGTGGAGGCTTTCGGCGATGAAGGGGGAGGACGCCATGCCGGCCATGATCCCGACGGCGATGACATACATGGCCAGCACAAATTCCTTTGCCGTCGCCGAAGACAGATCGGTGACGCCGCTGGCGTGAAAGACCATGTTGGCGGCCATGATCTCATAAACGGTGTTGCCGACGATGGACAGCCGCCACCAGGAATGCGGGATGCCCAGCAAGGGGGCCAATGCGAAAAAACCGGTTACAACGGCGATGGCGGGAATCAGTGTGGAGGAGACGGATGCCTTGACCACAGCCCAAAGCTGTTCCTTGGTGTATCCGATTTGCAGCGCTCTCTTCCAGGATTTGCGCATAAAAATCCACGTAAGACACAGCACATACAAGATGCCTATGACGACCGCGATATAGGTCAGCCGATGGCCGGCCGCTTCAAAGTATCCCATGACGCCCGCCTCCCGCCGCCGCGCGCTGAACAGCTAAACCAGATTCAAAGCGGTCGCGACGCGTACCGCTTCCGCTCTGTTCGCGGCGTTTAATTTATGATAGATATGCTTGATGTCTGATTTGACGGTGTTCTCTGAAAGGTAACGGGTTTTGGCAATCTCTTTGCGCGTCAGTCCGCAGGCCAAGTCGCTGAGTATTTCTGTTTCCCGCGCGGTGAGCTTAGGGCTGATTTCCGGCTGCCCGCCGCTGGCGTACTGGTATTCCCTGGCGATCACGGAGACTTTTTTGGCGTATGTGGAGGCGCTTTCGCGGATTTTTTCCATCCATGGCGCGGGCAAGGTGCAGAGAGGGTCTTTGACGGCGGCGTCCAACAGGTCGCGCATGTCTTTGCCCATCTCGATGAAGGGCATGTTGAAATCCTCGGTTTGGGATACGGTGTAGGCTTCCTGTAAAGCCGCGAAGGCTTCGCCCGGATTTTTCAGGCGGAACCGGCAGACCGCCTTTAGGACCAGCACCTCCAATTTTCCCAGCAGGAACGCTTCCAAGCCGAATTTCGCGTCGGAATTCTCGAAAGAATCCAGGATCGCGGCGTATTTTTTCTCGGTCAAATAATATTTGGCCCGGACCAGCTCTTCCAGTCCGTACAAAAGCGAGTTCAGGTCGCTTTTTTCAAAATCGCTTTTCAGCCAGCCGGACAGCTTGTCTGTTTGTCCGATGTGCGCGAAGAACCAGCCTGTGATGATGTCGTACATGGTGTAGCCGCCCAGAAATTCCTTGTTTGTCAGCTGCGCGTCCAGTTGGCGGAACACTTCCTGGATGATGGTCAGGTTGCCGGTGTGGAGATTGATTCTCAGCAGGAAGAACAGCGCCCGGTTCTCAATTTGGAACTGCTCCTTGCTCCGCGCTTTGCCGATGGCCTGATAGGCCAGTTTCCCGGCGTTTTTGACGTCGCCTTTGAAGTAGGCCATTTCGGCGTAGGCCAAATCGATCATTCCGTGCATCAGCCCGTTTTTGATCTTGGACATGTAGTGGATGTATTCGGAAAATATGTCGATGGACCATTTAAAATACCCTTTTTCGACGGGATAGGAGACCCGGTTGACATAGGAGCTGACGCTGGCGTGTTCGATGGGGCCTTTGACCAGGCGGGCGCTCATCAGATGGTGCTGATGGGCCTGCTCAAAATAATAGGTGAGCTGCCGGATGTTGGTGTGCAGCGCGGTCCATATTCCAATATATCCCAAATTTAAATAACATTCGGACAAAACCCAATGGTTGAGTTTGGAGGGCGGCAGGGTCTCGAACCGTTTGATGGTATCGTATGTATGCCGGGAGGCTTCGTCGAAGCGGGCGAGGCTTTGGAGCGCCTTGCTTTTGATGATGTAAAACTCCGCGTTCTCCCGGTAAGCCTCTTCGGGGATCCGGTCCAGCAGATCCAGCAGGAAACGCGAAACCCGGTCCGGGATCATTCGGGCGATGATGTAGGCGTTTTTGGCGATGCCTTTGTAATTCTCCGCTTTTTCGTAATAGGTAATGGCGTCCAGCGGATTCTGGTTGTCGGCGAGCCATTGGGCGGCTTTCTCATAGGTTTCGCGCCGCTCCCGCGCGGACAGCAGGTTTTGCTTCTGTTTTAGGTATTCTAAAAACAGATGATGAATCCAATACATATTGGTATTGGCGTCATATCGGATAAACGCGCTGATTTTTTCCATTTCGCCGATCAGTGTTGGGTCGGGGGCCAGGTCGCGCAGAAGATCCATGGACAAATGATCGATGAGCGACAGTTTGACCAGGAATTTTTGCAGACCCTCCGACATGTCGGAAAAAATCTCAGTTTCAATTAGTTTAGAAATGTTTAGTTTCATAGCGACCAAAATGTAGTCCGCCTGAACCGAGCCGTTCTTGAGCCACAGACCCACCAGGCTGATGGCGAACGCCCATCCGCCCGTATAGAGGTATATGTCCGACACGGTTTGCGGCGGCAGAGTGATGGTTAACAGACTGAAGTATTCGCTCATTTCGTCTTCCCGGAAGCACAGGTCGTTTTCGTTGATTTGCACGACCATTTCTTTGGCGAGAAGGCTGATCAGGTTAATGCCGGGTTCGGTTCGGGAGATGAGGATGGCGGAGGCTTTGGGAAAGAAGGCGGTCAATTGCTTCTCGACAAATTTCAGCACTGATTCGTCCGTGATCAGATGAAAGTCGTCGAAAACGAAGACATACCGGGTGTCCGGAAGCATGGCTTTCCCGGACAGGCTCACATACCGCTCGAATTGACGCTCTGTCTGGGGAAAGTCGAGTTCCTTGAACAGGGCGGCCAGGGCGGGATTGTGATCGGAAAAAGCCTGGGCGAATTTTTCCCAGAACCGCCAGCTCAGGTTGTCTTGCTCGGACAGCTGCAGCCAGATTTTTACGGCGCCGATCTCTTGCAGGAATGAGTATATGGTTTGGGTTTTGCCGTAGCCCGCGCCTGCCACCACCGTAATCAGGGGGCTTTGCAGGGATTGTTTCAGCAGGTCGTGGAGGGCGTGCCTTCTGATGTAGACTGGGCTGCCCGGCGCAATGGGAAGGTGATTTGAAAGAGGCGGATTTTGCACATGAGCGTCCTCTGATTTCCTGTCGAATCCTTAATAATACCTATTGTACTGTCAGACGCTTTATTTTTCAATGTTTTTTATTTACGGCGGCATTAAAAATTTGGACCGGCGTATAATGAAATAAGGATTGGCGCGGATATGGGGAGGCGGTCCCGATGGGGATGAGTCTGATATTGATTCCGGTTTGGCTGACGGCGATGCTTCTGGCGGTGAGGGCAAAGCGGTATGTGCGCAGCAGGATCCAGCCTTACCGGATGAATAATTTGGAGGAAATCTCCCATCAGACCCCGTTGGCGAAGGGGCTGTCCGAGCTGGTGGCCGCTTCGGGGGGCATTTATCTGTCGATTATACTGTTTCTGGATTTTTTGAAGTTGAATCATCCGGAACAGCTGGAGATGATGGGGCTGACCATGGATCCTCTGGCGGGGGCTTCTATGCTGGTGGCTGTGGGTCAGCCTATGGTGCGGAGCGTGGTGGAGTATATGAAGGAGAAAAAAGGGGGATACGGGCGTTGAGTACGGTTCGATTGGGGGATTTGACCGGCAAGGACATCATCAATCTGCAAAACGGAGACAGGTTGGGGTCCATCGCTGATTCGGATTTGATCATTCAGGCGGAAACGGGCAGAATTGAGTCGATCGTTTTGCCGGAGAGATCGGGGTTCTTTGGTTTTTGGGACAGGGAGACGCTGACTGTGCCCTGGAGCTGTGTGAAAAAAATCGGGACGGAGGTCGTGATTGTGGATTTGGACGAATCGCGCCCGGGCATAAGAATATGAGAATTCAACCCGTAATTTGGCAAACCCCCCGGTGAAGGAGGAGATATTGCCCTTATGCAAAAGCCAAACTCGCTCCGCTCAAACAGTGGCTTTTGCGGACGCAAATTTCGCCTAGAAATTCTAAAACGCTCCGCCTAATCG
>JAISDM010000025.1 GCA_031264885.1 Peptococcaceae bacterium
TATGCCGAAGGTTCCGCCGAAACGGAGGGGGAGGTATACGCGATCTATTTTCACCCCGATTATTGGGGGACTCCCGTTACGCACAGCGCTTTCCGGTTTTGCCTGAACCGTCTGGAGGAACGCGGATTCACGAAGATATTCATATGGGTTTTGGAGAAAAACACGCGGGCGCGGAGGTTTTATGAGAAATACGGTTTTGTCCTGGACGGGGCGGCGCAGTCCATTGATTTGGGCGCGCCGCTGACGGAGGTTCGCTACTCGAAGATGTGCCGGGGGCGTTAGTGTGAAAAAAACCTTGTACATATCCGATCTCGACGGGACGCTGCTGAACCGCTCCGCTGAGTTGTCGGAATACACAAAAACCGCGCTGAACGCTATGATCGCGCAGGGACTCAACTTCACCGCCGCCACGGCGCGGACGCTGGCTTCCGCGTCTAAAATACTGAGCGGACTGACGCTGCGCGTCCCCGTTGTTTTGATGAACGGCGTATTGATTTATGACATGGAGCGGCAGGACTATGTTCAGGTCAGCGCGTTCGCGCCGGAAACCGTTGAGACGGTAGTTGGCGTATTGAGGCGGTTTGAGACTACGGGCTTCATGTACGAACTCGATCATGGCGCGCTTACGGTATACCACGAATCTCTCGAACGAAAGCCGCTGCGTGATTTTGCGGCGGAGCGCAAGGCGCGTTATTATAAGTCCTTCCGGCACACCGGCAGCTTTGCGGACGTATCGCCGGAACACATCATATATTTCACTTTGCTTGATACGCGGGAACGGCTTCAGCCTGTGCGCGACGCGCTTGCGGCGCGGCCCGGCCTGAACTTGGCGATGTACAGGGATGTATACAGCGAGGATTTGTGGTTTCTGGAATTATTCGGCGCGGAGGCGTCCAAGCAAAACGCCGTGAACTATCTGCGGCAGGCGTACGGGTTTGAGCGGGTGGTCGGGTTTGGCGACAATCTCAATGATCTTCCGATGTTCGCGGCCTGTGACGTGCGGGTCGCGGTAGAAAACGCGCAGCCGGAGGTGAAGGCCGCCGCGGACCATATCTGCGGGGCGAACGGCGCCGACGGCGTGGCGCGGTGGTTAAGCGGCGGCGGGGAGGACGAGATGTAACGTCGGAACAATGGCAGCCGGCGGTTATGAGCAGGATTCAAGCGCCTTGTCTATAAAAGCGATGACGCCGTCCGCGACTTCATTTCTAATCGCCGGCTCATTGTGAATCTCATGGCGGAAGCCGGAATACACTTGCGTTTTTACAAAACGGTGTCCTGTATCCCAGAGGGCGTTTGCCGTATGATACACGCCTTCGCCAAAATTGCCCACGGGATCCTGATCGCCCGCGATCAGATAGACTGGCAGATCTATCGGTACCTTCGCCGCCCAGTCCTCGCTTTCGGTGAAGCGATACAGTTCGGTGAAGTCATATAAGAATTGATTCGTCAGCGGATGGTTTAAATTATTGAACGGATCCGACGCGTAGTCGGCGCCTACGGCGGGGTCCACCGCCAGCCAGGCGTTGGGATCGGCGGGGTTCTCGTAACGGTATGCGATACTTGCGGACTCTGTGTCGGTGAGTTCGATGCCGGGTTCACCGCCTTTCCCCGCTTCTATGGCGGCTTTAAGCTTTTGATACCGCGGTTCCATACCCTTTTGCCGCGCGACGGCGCCGCAGTAAATCGCGGCTTTTACGCCGCTGCCGTGGAGCGCCGTATACGCCCTGGTGATCATGGAGCCCCAGCTGTGGCCGAAAATAACGAACGGCAGGCCCGGGAACGCGTCTTCGGTGATTTTTCGGAGGGTATGCTCGTCCTCTATGGCGGTGAGCCAGCCTTTATCCCCCGAATCGCCCCAGGTATCTGAATCCGCCGCCGTCTTGCCGTGGGCGGCGTGATCGTCGGCGCAAACCACGAAACCGGCGTCAAGCATTCTGTAAATCATGTGCGTGTATCTGCGGGAATGTTCATTGAGTCCGTGTACGATCTGGACAATTGCCCGCGGCTTGAGGATGGGCGTATATATCCAGCCCTGGATGGTGTCGCGCCCGTTGTACGACGCAAAGTTAATTTCTCTGACAGACATTTTTTGATCCCTCCAGTATCCTTATCTCGTTCCATATGCTTTTTAAATTCTCCGGCGCCGCGTCAAAATCCTTCGCCATTCGGGGCCGTTTGAATTTTTCCGGCCTGTAAAATTGGGTGCATCCGTTGCATCCATTCTTCGTCATTCCGGGCTTGTCCCGGAATCCAGAAAGGCGGCAGATGTGTGAATGGATTCCGGCATAAAGCCGGAATGACAGGAATAAGTGGGGCGCTGTGTACCCAATTTTACAGGTCGAATTTTTCCACATCGCGAGGGGCGCTTGCTCAAGGGGAATAAATACGCTATACTGCAAACATGAGAAGGCCGGCAAGGTGAGACGGTTCCTAAGATGGGGAGGGGATAACGTGAAGGTCGGGAAAGAAAACGAGGTACTGGAATTCAAGAAGACGACCGGTGAGCTGAACGAAGGCGTCATTTCGATGGCGGCCATTCTCAACAAACATGGCGGCGGCGAGTTGTATTTCGGCGTTCGCAGCGACGGCGTTCCCCTTGGCATGGACATCTCTGACAAGACGCTGCGCGACGTGAGCCAAGCGGTGGGCAGCCATCTCGAACCGAGGATTTACCCGGAAATCAACGAAATCTATATCGACGGGAAATCCTGTATCCATGTGGCGTTCTCCGGGGATAAAGCGCCATATCTTGCCTTTGGCAGACCCTATATCCGTGTCGCGGACGAAGACCGCCAGATGTCCGCCGCAGAGTTGGAGAAGTTTATCCTCCAGAAAAATGTCGGGAAGGATGTTTGGGACAGTGAATGGTCTGCTAAAACGGTCGAAGATGTGGACGAGGATGTGCTAAGAGAGTATCTGGATAGGGCAAACCGGGCGGGACGCATCAATTTCACATATACCACAAGAGAAGAAGTGCTGAACAAACTGAGCGTGACCGATGGAGAGAAGCTAAACAATGCCGCCTATATTTTGTTCTGCGGTTCACCTATGCTTGAAGTGCAGATGGCTATTTTTGCCGGCACGGAAAGACTTACATTCAACGATATTATGAGGGAAAGCGGCAGTGTTCTCTCATTGGCTAAAACCGCGGAAACCTATGTACGCAACTACATCAGATGGCGGGTCGAGTTTAACGGCTCTCTGCAACGCAAGGAAATCCCAGAAATACCTATGGACGCTGTGCGGGAGGCCATCATCAACTCATTTTGCCATAGAGATTTTCGCTCGTCACAAAACAACGAAGTTACGCTATACAAAGACCGCGTTGAGATATATAATCCAGGCACATTCCCCGAGGGTTTGACGCCCCAGGACTTCATAAAGGGCAGTGAGCGCTCTGTCCCGCGCAATCCTGTATTAGCGCAGCTTATGTATTATTCCAGAGACATCGAACACTTTGGCACCGGACTGAAGCGAATCACAAAAGAGTGTGATGAGGCAGGTGTTAAGGTTGAGTTTCAAATGCTCAAAAAAGGCTTTGCCGTGGTGTTTTATCGTCCGGACGAAGATTACGGCACATCAGGGGAAAATTCTAAAGAGACGAATGATGGCTCATTAAATGGCTCTATAAACGTCTCATTAAATGAGGTTGAGCAGACTTTGCTTGCGCTGATTAAAGATAAGCCCGCAATCACTTGGGATGAAGCGGCGCAGTGCATCTCCAAATCCAGAAGAACGGTACAACGGTATTTCAAAGGCTTAAAAGATAAAAACACCATCCGGCGCGTCGGCTCCAAGAAAGACGGATATTGGGAAATTATCGCGCCCAAAGGGGAATAAATACGCTATACCGCAAACATGAAAAGGCCGGCAATATGGAGACGGTTTCTAAGGTGATGGGGAATACGGTTTTGTTCTTGACAGGGCGACGCTGACGCAGCCATTGATTTAGGCGCGCCAGAAGAGAGAGATGGGATAAAAAGGGAGGATTCACATGAAAATCATTGGATTTAACGCAAGCCCACGCAGAAACGGCAATACCGCGTGGGCGATGGGTCAGATAATGGAGAGCGCGGCGGAAGCGGGCGCGGAAACACGGATTTTTCACTCCGGCGAACTTAACATCAGCCCCTGCAAGGGCTGTTTGGGCTGCGCGAAAGGCGGCGGATGCGTCGTTGACGACGATATGCGGGAAATTTACGCCGCGCTTAAACAGAGCGATGGGCTTGTTCTCGGCTCTCCGCTTTATATGGCGCAAATGAGCGGCCAGGCGAAGGTGTTCACGGACAGACTGTTCGCGCAAATCACTCCGCGATTCTCGCCGCGTTTCAACGAGGAAAACGCCGGGAAGAGGCTGATTCTCGTGTTTACGCAGGGGAACCCAGACCAAAGCAGGTTTCAGGCGTATTATGATTACACAAGGGATATGTTTCGGATGTTGGAATTTGACGTTCAGGATTTCATCGTCGCGGCCGGAACCCGCGGCGGGCAGGCAAGCGAAAATACTGAGCTGCGCGACCTTCTGCGTGAAGCCGGGCAGAAACTCGCGCGTGGAATCTCCACTTATTAAAATAGATTTGACCGTCCATTCTATTTGTGATAGACTACATATAATAAATGATAGAATGGAGGGCGAAAATGGCTGATTACCGACTGGCGGAAGCGGAATCGCGCTTTGCCGATTTGATATGGGAACACGCGCCGATTCACTCTCCCAAACTCGCGGAGATGACGGCGGAGGTTATGAAGTGGAGGAAGTCAAACGTCTGATTGACGAATACAGGGAGGGCGGTTGCGATGAGTAACCTCTTTGTGACTGTGCTGAATATGAGCGTTACAGCGGCGTTTGTTATTGCCGCCCTGTGTTTGGCGCGGCTGGCGCTGCGGCGGATGCGCGCGCCGAAATGGATAAGCTGCGCGCTGTGGGCGGCGGCGGGGTTCAGGCTTGTGTTCCCTTTCTCAATCGAAGGGTTGTTCAGCCTGGTACCGCTTAATGCTGAGATTATCCCGCGGGACATAGCTATGCGCACAATCCCGCGCATTGACAGCGGGATAAGGGTTATTGACGACGCCGTAAGCGCGGTTTTGCCCGCTGCCACGCCTGCCGCGAGCATGAACCCTTTGCAAGCGTGGATCGCTGTCGGCGAGTATGTATGGATTTTTGGCGTCGCGGCAATGGTTGTGTATGCCGCGAATTCATATGTTCGCTTGGTTTGCCGCAGGGACAGTGTGGCGGCGCCGTTTGTCTACGGTTTTGTCAAGCCCAAAATACACATTCCGGGCGGATTGTCGGGGGAAGCGCTTCGCTATGTCACGCTTCACGAGCAGACGCACATCCGGCGGCGCGATTACCTTGTGAAGCTGTTCGCGTTCGCGCTGCTATGCGTACATTGGTTCAACCCGTTTGCCTGGCTTGCGTTCGCGCTGCTCTGCGCGGATATGGAGATGGCCTGCGATGAGCGCGTTCTGCGTGAATTGGGAATGGGCGCTAAGGCGGGTTATTCGCAAACGCTTTTGTCGCTGTCAATAAATCGCCGCATACTAAGCGCGCCGCCGATCGCGTTTGGCGAGGGCGGCATAAAAGAGAGAGTGAATTTATGATCCGGGAAAGGTTGAAAGCTGGGTTGCGGCGCGTGACGGAGCGCAGTATGTCGTTATGGTGAATCTTGAGTATGGATATGTTGAGCAATATGACATAGAAACCGTCATCGCGCGCGGGGATAACGCGGGGCAAAACACCGGCGGCGCGTTATTACAGCCAATCCCCGCGCTTCAGGAATGAAAAGCGTTCTTGGGTATCGCGGCGGATAACAATAAGATGTTTCGCACACGACGAATCGCAGAAACGTGTAAATACGCTCTTGAAAACTATGCAATTTTGTGTTAGCCTGTTTTTATAAGCGAATTTGCGGGGTGTTTTGGTGAACAGAAATGTTTTAAATAAACTCATTGAGTGGAAAACAGACCCGGAGAGAAAGCCTTTGATTCTAAAAGGCGCGAGGCAGGTCGGCAAGACTTGGCTGATGCGGGAATTTGGGCGGACGCGGTATAAAAACTGCGTCTATTTCAACTTTGATGAGGAAGACCAGCTCGCGTCCGTTTTTGAGCGGAATAAGAATCCGCGGCGGATTATTGAGTTGCTTGGGATTGTGGCCGATCAGAAAATTGAGCCGGGCGAAACTTTGATGATCTTTGACGAGATTCAGGAATGTTCCGCCGCGCTGAACGCCTTGAAATATTTTAAGGAGAAGGCCAACGAATATCACGTCCTTGCGGCGGGAAGCTTGCTCGGTACGCTTTTGGCGGAGCCGAAATTCTATCCGGTCGGAATGGTCAACTTGCTTGACCTTTATCCGCTGTCCTTCGACGAGTTTCTTGCCGCCGCGGATCCGCCCCTTTTTTCATATTATGAGCAGATTGAAAAAAACCGGCCGATTGAGGAGATTTTTCATAGCCGTTTGCTGGAGGCTTACAGCTATTACCTGATGATCGGAGGGCTTCCCGAATGTGTCGCGTCGTGGATTCAGTATAAGGATCCGCGGCGAATCCGGCGTATTCAGGAGGAATTGACGACCATTTATGAGAATGATTTCGCGAAGCACAACGGCAAGGTAAACGCCGGACGGATTCTTCTGGTGTTTCGCAGCATCGTTTCCCAGCTTGCCAAAAGCAATCAAAAATTTATCTATGGCCGCGTCAGGGAAGGCGCAAGGGCCAGGGAATATGAGGAAGCCGTTGAGTGGCTCGTGTCCGCCGGAATGTTGAATCGGGTATATAACGTGTCCAAGCCGGAGCATCCGCTGAAAGCCTTTGATCAGCCGGGTTATTTCAAGCTTTTCCTTTTTGACGCCGGGTTGCTCAAGCACATGGCCGGCGTCGACAACTCGGCCATTTTCCTGAAAAGCGATTACCAGTTCAAGGGCGCTTTGACGGAGAATTTTGTATTGCAGCAGCTTCGCGGGCAGTTTGAGGTGGAGCCGAGGTTCTACGCCGAAAGAAACAGCGAGATTGATTTTGTGATTCAGAACGGCATGGAAATCATCCCGATTGAAGTCAAAGGCGGAGAGGACAAAAGCGCCGCCAGTTTTAAGGCGTATATTAAAAAACATGAGCCGCGGACGGCCATCCGTTTCTCCAAACGCGGTTACGCCACGGACGGAAAAATCACCAATCTGCCGCTTTATCTCGCGGGAATGACAAGCAAGCTGATATAAAATGTTTTAAACAAAAATTTCGCCCGTCAAATACAATACGGCTCTCCCGGAGATTTTGACCCGATCGCCGCAGTCTTCGCAACGCAAAACGCCGCCGCGCTTTGACAATTGTTTCGCCGTCATCTGTTGCTTGCCGAGCCGCTCGGCCCAAAAAGGGATTAACGTAGAATGGGACGAGCCCGTGACTGGGTCTTCGGGCATCCCGGCGTTGGGCGCGAAAAACCGCGAAACAAAGTCTGCCTCGTCCCCTCTGGCAGTCACGATGACCGCAAAGCAGTCTTGTATCCGCCGGATTAAGTCCATATGAGGCTTCAACGTCCGTATGGCGTTTTCATCGGGAAGCAGGAGCAGCAAATCCCGCGACCGGTGCGCTTCCAGTACGGGACATTCCACCGCCTCCCGCATCAGCGGAAGGAGCGTCGTTTTTGTAGGCTTCCGCGCCGGAAAATCCATTTCAAAATAATCGTCATAGTCGCCTTTGGGGGTTACGCTTAATTTCCCGCTTAAAGTGTTGAAATAGACCGTTCCCATGTTTTCATTCACAAATCGCGATATGACATACGCGCTTGCCAGCGTGGCGTGGCCGCACAAGTCGATTTCAACCTCCGGCGAAAACCAGCGCAGATCAAAATCGCTGCCGTTTTGCGTGATAAAAGCCGTTTCTGCCAGATTGTTTTCGGCCGCGATATTCTGCATGGTTTGGTCGTCCAGCGGTTTGTCCACAAGGCATACGCCGGCTTGATTACCCCGAAACACTTCTTCCGCAAACGCGTCGACAATAAAAAATTTCATAACGGGATCACATTCCTTTCGCATTCTCGAATTTATCATTTTACAATATATTCCCGGAAATCCTCCAGCGGCGCGTCAAAATCCTCTGCTATTTGGATTTTTCCTTTCATACAGCCGCGTCCGAAAGGGAGTTCGCTGACAGGGTCTGTTTGGTTTGTTTTTGTGGTCAGGACGAATGGAATATCGTTCATGCGTACTGTTTGGCGTAGAAACAAATTGACCGCTGTGGTCATATCCAGCCCCAGTGTGGCGAAAATCTGCTGTGCGCGTGTTTTTATCTCGCTGTCTGTGCGAATGTTAATATTTGTTGTTGACATAACGCATGTCTCCTTTGCAGTTCATACTATCACATCATGCGCAAACCGGCGGGGTTTATGAACAAGCCATCAAAGAAATCAAAGGCGGACGCAAATAGAGCCTTTGTCCGCATAAGTAAATTAAAGCTGGCACACTGGAAAGGAAGTGAGTAGCGCCTAAGGAAAGAAATTTTGACAGTCGAATTGACAAATATTGATATATGAAGTGTGAAAAAACCGTATCTATTATGCTTGCAACAGGCCGAAGAAAGTACGGCTGTGACTTCGTGGCGTCATTGGCGCCGCGCGTTGTCCCAGAGCGATATCCTCTTGTTCCGGTTATGTATGAATTCAACCGTCTTTTCGCGGTATGACTGATAGCTTTCGATATTGCTAGGTCTGGCGCTTGATTTGAATCCATCAAACGGCAGGAAGAAACAGACGCTTGAATAATCTCCGCAACTAAGTCTTGCAGAAGGAAGAAGTCGACATAACCCTTGAAATCGTTGAAGAGATCGAAGAAACTCTTATACCTTGCAAGGTCGTCAAAGAGCGGGCTGATTTCACTCCTGTAGAATCGCCGGACGCACTCAA
>JAISDM010000035.1 GCA_031264885.1 Peptococcaceae bacterium
TATAGGGATATCCCTGGGGGGAACGCTCCAAGCTGGGCAACCTCCGGGACCGTCTGGAACATTCCGTCTCGAACTTGGGCGTCATGACCGAGAATCTCACTGCGGCGGAGAGCCGCATCCGGGATGTGGATTCACCGGATGCGGCTCCCCGTCACTGGGCGACGTTGCTCTCCAAATGCTTTTTAAGTTTGTCAACCGGTATGCCGGAATATTTGGCCGCTGTTTCCCAAGATAGGCCGTCGGCGATCATTGCTTTTGCTGTTTCAAGTTTCCCTTCAAGTTTCCCTTCGAGTTTCCCTTCGAGTTTCCCTTTGCGTATGCCACGCCGTTCCATCGCGTCGATGGCCCTTTCGAGCGCGTATGTCATATCCTCCGCCTCCTCTTTCTTAAACACATTCCTGATTTCTTCTATTTCTTTCTTGCTCATCTTACGCTTGACTTTCTTAAGCAAGACGTCAAAAATCCAGTCTTTTAACTGTATCCGTTCATCAATGGTAAGTCGGCTGCTGATCTTGAGCGCTTTGCGAAGTCTGCGCATCACACTTTCGGGATTGCCCTTCCGGTCAATAAACATTATAAGATTCATCAGCGTCGGTATTTTGATCAGCTCGGCCTCGTTCGGTTCGTTCACGTTAATCATGATGTACTCGAAGTCAATGACATTCGGCGCGAACAGCTCGTATCCCGCGAGATATTCCTTGAAGCTGCGGACGCAGCTCCATTCGCCGGCGCCGTTATAGAGAACTATGGGGACAATGGCGGGCAGCCTGAACTGTTTCCTTTCGCGTTTTTTGGAGTCTGTCCCCACGAACATCCTCCGCATCAACTCGACCATATAAACAAGTAAGCGGAAAGGCATAGTAAAATCCACTTTGGATTGTAGCTCAAGCAGGACATAGAATATCGTGTCCTGGCCGTTTATCTTTGCTTTATAGATAATATCCGCTTCCCGATCCCGAAAATCCTTCGTGACGAAGTTTTTGTCGATGAGTTCAATGTCTTCTTCGTTAATTTGCGCCGTCCAGGCTGCCGCGATGTGGTTTTTTACAAGATCAAGGAAATTCCGTTTGTCGTATAGTACGCGTCTGTATCCTTTATCGTTTTTGTTTTCATTTTTGTTTTTCGCCTTTTTCGCCATCTGGCCGCGCCCCCTGATCATTATTATACGCAATATCTGGGGCAATTACAAGAGGCTGGGAAGCGACGCTCCTAGAAAACCGCCCACCGGTTACTGTTCACAGGGGATACCTATACCGTAGGGGCGGCATCCTGCCGCCCGGGACCGTCCAGAAACGATCATATCTTGTCATTCCGGCCCCTGTTTTGTCATTCCGGGCTTGACCCGGAATCCATTTCTTTTTGTCCGGGCGCTTGGATTCCGTGTCCTGACCCGGAATGACAGGATGATCGCATCGCATAACCGGCCAACGGGGCGGAGCGCGCGTGGTTCGGCCGAATCCGTATATTCATTCGGCCAAAATTGGGTAAAACGCGCAAATCGTTGCGATAAAGTATGCTAAAGAGCGCGGGGCGTCGCGAAGACTGTGTTAATTAACATACATCGTCGCAACGATCCGTGCTAAAAATGGCGTGAACTCTGGGATCCTCGTCGAAAAAGTGAGAATTAGCACGCTTCATCGCAACGCTCTGTGCTTTTTCGCACGGTTTTCCGCGGAAGTTTGCGCGTTTGTATTGCGGCAGCCTCGGCGACGCCAAAATCGAATTCAGGAAACAGGCGCGATCCACCAATAACGCCGCCCAGCGAAAACTTTTTATTAAAACCGTCCGCGAAATTTTCGACAAATACGGATTCCACGTCTATATCTACAGCCCAAAATTAAGCTTCACCTAACTCCATGCGCAACTCCTTTTTGGCTCCAGGCGATATTCGCGAGTGGCCGACGACAGCGCCTCGGCCACCCATTCAGGCACAGCCGTAAATCTGCCGTCGTCTCCCAATCTGCCGCGGTCACAATGGGGTCCAGCACATCCGGCATAATAAACGGGTCGTCCGCCAAAACATCGGTATTAGGCTGTTTCTGATCCTACTTCAAGAACTCCGCCAATTCTTTTAAATCTGTGCCAAGTCCCATAAACTCCTTGGACTCCGCCATCTCCCCCTCAACATATAAACGGTACCGGTCCTCTTCATCGCTGTGGTCAAAATTAAATACCTCCGCTTGGGCTATTCCGTCTTTCAAAGTATTGATTATCCAATATTCTCTTACCCCGAATCGCCTGTAAAGATCCACTTTAACCGTTTTATCCACATATGCCGTGGATTTGGACAAAACCTCCACGACAAGATCCGGCGCCCCGTGGCATCTTCCATCCCCGTATATTTTACTTCTGTCGCACAAAACAATCATGTCGGGTATGACATAATTATACTCGTGTACAGAAACATATATCACGATCGCGCCAAAAGGCTGCCGGAAGGCTGCGAGGTAGTCGAAAACCTACTGTCAAAAAATATAGAAACAGCGCAAAAAAGCGGATAAGCCGCCATAACGGGCGGCTTATCTCTTAGCTAAAGATATTTAGTTATATTTAGTTAGGCGGAACCGCCGGAACAACGGCAGAACTCTTGGCCCTACTATATCAAAAAAAGGAGGGAACGCAATAACAAAAACACCGGAATATAAAAAAAATGGGACCGTGAAAAACTGTTTTTCACGCTCCGGAGATTCGCGCCTGTCCAAAGGCGGGCGGCAGAATGCCGCCCCTACAGATGCGTCATTCACGGCAGCGCAGGGGCCGCGTCCTGCCGTCAGACCCCGAATCCGCCACGGTACCGTAGGGGCGGCATCCTGCCGCCCGTCCCCGTCCGGAAACTATCATATCTTGTCATTCCGGGCTTGTCCCGGAATCCAGGTTCTTTGTTTATCATTTTTGGATTCCGGGACAAGCCCGGCAATATTTATATTTAGGGTGCGTTTCCGTGTTGTGTTAAGGACGTGATTTTTGACGTTTTCGGACGGTCTGGCCCGGGACCCCGGATTCGCTCATGCCTGCTCCGGCGGCACGGCGTACCTGTCCCCTGTCATTCCCGGCTTGATCCGTCATTCCCCGCCTGTCAATGGGGCGCGTCGAATATTTTGCGGTATTTTTTTGACGCGCCCCTAAATTATTTTACATATCGGCCGATTTATAAAGTAGGATTCTAGCATTCATGTGCAAGGAGGAACTTACATGATTATCAATCATAACATCCCGGCGCTCAACGCTTATAACGCGCTCAACGCCAACAACGCCGGAATGGCGCGGTCTCTGGAGAAGCTGTCTTCCGGCCTGCGGATCAACCGGGCGGCCGACGACGCGGCGGGCTTAGCCATTTCGGAAAAAATGAGAGCGCAGATCCGGGGTCTGGAACAGGCCCAGCGCAACGCCCAGGACGGCATCTCATTGATCCAGACGGCGGAAGGCGCCCTGACGGAGACCCATTCCATCCTTCAGCGGATGCGGGAACTGTCGGTTCAGGCGGCCAGCGACACCTACACCGCCCAAGACCGGACGGACATCCAGAAGGAAATCGACCAGCTGATCCAGGAGATCGACCGGATCGCCAACACCACCCAGTTCAACGGCAAAAACCTCTTGGACGGCACCGCTTCCGCTCTGACCTCATCGGATAACGTCAGCACCAAGGTCTATCTGCGGAACGGCCTGAGGACCCTGGACGAGTACAATCAAAAGGTAATCTTCGGCGGCAACTACCGGCTGGACATCCAGGCCGAAGGGGGCCAGACCCAGGTCCAAAAAAGCGCCCAATTCAAGATCAAGCATGACGTAGGCGTAGCCAGCAAGCTGGATATCAACCTGGAGTCCGGCGTCAGCGATATCAGCGTGTCGAACCTGCGCTACGGGGATTACACGCTGCATACCCAGACGGATATCGAGGAAATTTCCGGAACCTTAGGAACCCTTGTGGCAGCCAGCGTGGATACGGGTACTATTACGTGGAAGGCCACCGTGCCGGGATTTATGACCTCGAATAATGCGGCCTATTCAGCCGCCGCTAATTCAGCCCTCGTCACAATTGCATACACCACTCTGGGCAATAACCAGCCCCTGACCGTAGATACAGTCTACGGCGATGGCGGCAAAGTGGACATCACGGTGAATTTGGCCACCGACAGCTCCGGCGCTGTTATCTCCACCTTGGACGATGTGATTTATGCGGTCAACAGTGACTCTGCAGCGGGCCGGCTGATTCACGGGAAGTTGAACGGGACTGCAGCCGGAAATGTTTCGGCGACAGCAGTTGGAGTAACAGCATTAACCGGCGGAGACGTATCCACCTCCACAACCGCATCTGTCGCCGTCGCCCAGGAATACCTGACGGCGCCTACGCCGCACACAGCGGGCTTCTTCCAGGGCGTGGACTTAAGCGTAACAGGGGGTACGCCAGCGTCTGTCTTATACAACGCCTCCATTCAGGTAAAGGTGACAGGGGATACCGGCAATACCAATAACAATCTGGCGGTTGAAATATCAGGCTCCATCACCAATATGAAGGGTGAGACGGTCGATATTATTTTGAAAAATCAAACGCTGAATATGGCGGCGCTATCCACCGGTCCCTCATTGTTTGGATTCACCAAGGCGGAGCTGCAGGCAGTAGCCATGGAGCAGTTGGGCATGTCCTCGACGGATGCGGCCGTGGCCTTCGGGACAGACTTGTATATTTTTGCAAGCGACGACTTACCCGGAATCGCCAACGCTTCCCAATACGCAGTGGGCGACGTGGCCGTCTTGCATGTGACCCCCGATATATATGACAATGTGGACGCCTACATCGTGGTAGGGCCCCAGGGGGACAGCCGAACCTGGTATCTGAACCGGGGCGCGGCCGACAACAGCTCCGTGACCCTCGGCATCCGCAGCGTGGAGACGGACAAGACCAGCGAATATTACGGCGACACCTATGGCGGCTCCATGAAGGTCTCCGCGAAGGTGCTGAAGGACGCCGATGACGAAACCAACTACTCTCCCACCATCGCGGATTACGCGGCCAAGTTCAAATATGAACCCGGCAAGGGCAAGATCGCGTCCCTGGATACCAAACTCTACGACATCGACCGGTTCTGGGATTCCAGCGGGAACTTCCTTCTGGCCCAGCCCAAGGAGATCTCCATTCTCATGGGCAACGGCCTGTCCGCCAAGATTTATCTCTCCTCCGCGGACACCCTCCGGGATCTGCGGGATAAGCTGAACGCCGCCATCTCCGATCAATTGGATCAGATCAAGATCGTAGGCGCGGATAATAGAGACCATTTTGTCTCCTTTGTGACCAACCCCGATCCCAGCGGACTGGAAGCCATGGAAGGCACCTTCATCATCCGCTCCGCCGTGGCCGGCGGCTCCGGGGATCTGACCTTCATGGGCGACGACGCCATCGTCAACGCCCTGGCCCTGGATACCATCCAGAGCAGCCAGTCCGGCGACTTCCTGATCTCAGTCACCGAGGTTCATGAAGGCAAGGTCATCGCCAAGAACATCAAAACCGCCGACAACCTGCTGGTAGGCGTGATCCATGAGAACATCGACGTGGAATTCAATCCCAACGTAGGCATGAGCGCCCGCTGGGACGAGGATGAGAAGACCTTCAAGCTCTACGGCGGCGACAACTACAAAGCCACCACCTTCGTCCACATCGCCGACAACACCATGGTCTTCCAAATGGGCGCCAACCCCGGCCAGGACGTAGGCGCGGGCATCGGCAACATGAGTTCCGACGCCTTGGGACTGCGGGGCCTGGTGGTCACCAGCAACGGCCACGCCAACGCCGCCATAGGCGTCATTGACAAAGCCATCACCCGGGTCTCCGGCGAGCGCGCCAAGCTGGGCGCCATCCAGAACCGCATCGAGCATACCGTCAATAACCTCAGCGTCACCACCGAGAACCTCACCGCCGCCGAAAGCCGCATCCGCGACGTAGACATGGCCAAGGAAATGATCAACTTCACTAAGTACAGCATCCTCGCCCAAGCCGCCACCTCCATGGTGGCCCAAGCCCAGCAGCTCCCGCAAAACGCCCTGCAGCTGCTGAGAGGATAAGAAGGTTAAAACGAAATAACCGCGGCACAACACAAAAAGAGAGGGCGCCCCAGCCGGGGCAGCCCTCTCTTTTTGTGTTACTGTTCGCACCCCCGTCATTCCGGGCTTGACCCGGAATCCAAAAAGGATAAACCAAGGAACCTGGATTCCGGGACAAGCCCGGAATGACAAAGATATGGCGTCGGAATGACAAAAACATGGCGCCTCCGCCCTCCCACGGGGTTCATCCGGACAGCCCCGGGCGGCAGAATGCCGCCCCTACGGCGCCGTGAATGACAAAAATGGCGCCGTTAACACAATATGT